>JAICEJ010000072.1 GCA_025924215.1 Candidatus Binatia bacterium | reverse complement strand
TTTACTATTCCGCGTCCACGACGCTCTGCTGCGCGCATTCATTAGCCGAAGAAGGGATGGCGCTCGGAGCCCAAGCGGGCGAGAAGAAGTTAACTAAGGTTCTCAAAGAAGCTGGATTCCGGACTATCCGGGCGGCCAAGAAAACTCCGTTTAACCTGATTGTCGAAGCTCAACCTTAGAGTAGCCGATCCAGAGATTAGCGATCGTGGAGGTAGCCCGGCATGCCGCGCTACCTCCTTTCGTTACAGATCGCAGATAGCCCGGTGTTCCCTGAGCGCCAGTCGCGGTTCTACTGCCAATCTGACACCGATAAGGAGACCGGACTCGGTCCTTGGATGGAAAGCAGTCTCTCAAGACGTTCATACAGGGTGTCAGTCGGAACGGTACCAACTACCCAATCTCCCAATGGAATGGAATAACTATGCGGAATACGAGTAAGAGGTTCTTCGGCCATGTATCGACAGCACCAAAAGAACTATCGCTTAGCCGCGGGCGCACAGGACCGATTTTCGAACCTCTGAACAAACACTACAGAAGTTTTTCATTGACGGTCTGACAATCGCGTGGTCTAAAGGTGCTGATATGCGTTTGAAAGCGTATACGGGGCAGTTGTAGTCAACATAGACTCCGGCCAGAAAATTAGGCGTGCCATCTAAGAAAGCCAAGCTGGTGAACTAGCTCTAGCGACCGAAGGCATGAATATGGTTAAAGCTTGTACCGTCGGAATAGCTCTGGGTCTGTGGTTATTCCTCGTTGTCGACGCCCGCGGACAAGCCATTGATATCGCCGCGGCAAAGAAGGAGGGCAAGGTGGTCGTCTACGGCAGTGTAGTGCCGCAGGCGATGGAAGAGCTGCACAGAAATTTTGAATTAAAGCACGGCATCAGAGTCGACTATTGGCGCGGGTCCTCGACCGCGGTAGCCGAGCGCGCACAAAGCGAGTGGCGCGCCGGTCGGCCCGCATTTGACGTGGTGGAGTCGAGTTGGGATGTCATGGCTTTGATGAAAAAGGAAGGGATTTTCGCACCCTATGTTCCGCCATCTTCACAAAGCTTTGCCGACCAGTTCAAGGAAAAAGATGCGTTGATCACGCCGTGGCGTATCTTGCCGATCAGCATTCTTTACAACACCGAATTGGTCAAAGCTGCTGACGCTCCCAAGAGTTTAGAAGATCTCCTGAGCTCTAAATGGAAAGGGAAAATCAGCATGCCTGATCCCTCGCGGCACACGACGACGGCAAAGTTTTTATGGAATCTCGAAAAACTGATGGGGCCGAAATGGCGCGAGTATGTGAGAGGCTTGGCGAAGCAACAGCCACTTTTGCTGGAATCCCTGGCGCCAGTAACTCCGGCCATCATAAAAGGAGAAGCGCAGGTCGGAATCGCCTACATAAAATTCGTCAAGCAATACAAAGGTCCGGTCTCGTATGTCGCCCTTGATAAATATCTCTCCGACCCCAATCACCTGGCGCTCGGAGCCAAAGCGGCGCGCTCAAACGCGGGCCGACTCTACATCGAGTACGCAGTCTCCGCCGAAGGGCAGAGAATGATCGCACAAGACGGCGAATTCGTCCTGGCGCCCGGTGTCTACCCGCCAATCCAAGGCGCTGAGAAGGTGACTCCGAACATGATACCCATGGACAACCCGACGGAGCAGGAGGCAAAGAATTTAAGTAGCGAGTTTCGCCAGATCTTCTTTGCCCAATGAATCACCGGCGGCGCATCGGAGCGAACAGCACAATCCTAATTCAGTTACTTCTCTAGATACAACGAAAGGAAGATAAAGCGATGGAAGAGACGATCGTTTACCTTAACGGGTCATTCGTACCGGAGAGCCAGGCAAAAGTTTCCGTGCTGGACAGCGGGTTTAACGCCGGTGACGGCGTGTATGATGTGACACGAACATTCCGCCATAAACCGTTCCGGCTGCGGGAGCATACCGAGCGGCTGTTTCGCTCACTTCAATATACCCGCATCGATTGCGGCATGTCGCTGGAGGACATGGAGAAGACGACGTTGGAGGTTTTGGAGCGCAACAAGAAGCTCTTACGCGATAACGAAGACTGCGCTCTCTGGCAAGTAGTGAGCCGGGGCGTTCGTTCCATACGAGGCAATCGAGTTAGCGGCCGCGCCACCGTGACTGTCTATCCTGTGATTGTCAATTTTCCCGAGTTTGCGAGTTTTTATGTAGAGGGCGCGCCGCTGGTCATTCCTGCTACCAGACGCATACCGCCACAGTGCCTCGAGTCCAAAGCGAAGATCACCAACAAGATGAATCACAACATGGCGTCGTTCGAGGCCAAGCAGGCCGATCCTAGGGCGATTCCGTTGATGCTCGACATCGATGGAAACCTTAGCGAGACCAGCGCGCACAATTGTTTCCTAGTCATCGACGGCAAGCTCTGCACGCCCTCGGACAGGAACGTCCTCGGCGGCATTACCAAAGCGGCGATCTTCGAGCTTGCCAAACAGTTGGGCGTGGAGGTCGTCGAGGGAAACTATACGCCATTCGATCTGTACACCGCCGAAGAGGCCTTTCTAGCTAGCACCAGCCCGACATTCGTTCCAATCAGGACGGTTAACGGTCTTCAAATCGGCAAGGGTGCACCGGGACCCATAACGCTGCGATTAATCGGCGCCTGGAACCAAATGGTCGGAATGGACATCGTCGATCAGGCCTTGAGCCATCTCGACAAGGCGGAGCGCGATCGTCTGATGACTCTCTGGCAAAGCAGGAAGGCCGCCTAGCTTCGAAGGCCGCCCAGCATGATCATCAGGTAACCTGGTGCATCTAAAGAATTCGTAAGAATTCGGTGAGCCTCTAGAATCATGCCGGCAAAGCCGGTATCCAAAGGTTCTTAATTCCTCCGGGTACCCCCGGCCTGCACCGGGGTTGCCCGGAATGACGATCAAGCACTAAATGACCTTTCTTACAGAACAGTAGACCGTTACAGGTTCCATTTCAGATGAATTCTAAAGGCAACAAAAAAATAAAAGTCATTTTTTACGGAGTAGGCGCGATCGGCAGTGAGGTGGCTAAATTTGGTTTGAGCCGCCCAGGGCTCGAGTTAGTCGGGGCTATCGATTCTGATCCAGGCAAAATTGGACTCGATCTCGGCACGGTTCTAGGGCTTGAAAAAAACCTCGGCATAAAAGTGAGCGGCGATCCCACTGCGCTCTTCAGCGAGGTTGAAGCGGATGTCGTCGTGCTCACAACCGGTTCCTTCCTGCCTACAATATACGATCAGCTCGAGACCGCAGTGCGGGCCGGGCTCAACGTAGTCACCTCGGCAGAAGAGCTCGCTTTTCCAACTTTGCAAAGCGCGCAGTTGGCGGAAAAACTCGACCAACTGGCCAAAGAAAAGGGCGTTACGATCAAGGCCGCCGGTATCAATCCCGGCTTCGTGATGGACAGCCTGATCGTATTCCTAGCGACAGCCTCGGCCGATATCGAGCACGTGTGGGCGAAACGGGTGGTCGATTGCTCGCTGCGCCGCAGACAGCTGCAAATGAAGGTGGGAGCGGGTCTGCGAGTCGATCAGTTTAAGGCCAGCCTCGGCAATAAAATTTTCGGCCATCTGGGACTGATGGAGTCCGCCGCGCTCGTGGCTGACGCACTCGGCATGATTCCCGATCGAATTACGCAATCCGTCGAGCCGGTGATCGCGGAAGGTAACGTCGAGTCGGAACACGTAAGAGTAAAATCTGGTGAGGTCTCCGGCATGCGCCAGGTCGCGCGCTGTCTACGCAACGGCAAGGAATGCGTCAGCCTCGAAGTGCTTTTTTGCGTGGGAGCGACTGAGCCGCAGGATCAGATCGTGGTTAAGGGAATGACGAACATCGATGTTACGATCAAAGATGGCATTGCCGGTGACCAGGCCACCGTGGCGATTCTGATTAACGCTATTGCTCCGATTTTGGATGTCAAACCCGGACTCCTGACGCCAACCGGAAAAAGCATCGCTGAAATCACGTGGCGCTGCCCTGTGGATTTAGGTTACTGATCCGTGCACGATCCGTCGGTCATTGAAACTTCTAGGTAATTGTTTCCGCCCCCGACGCACGCAGCCTTCGACATGAATGCCGAAAGCACAACACAGAAGAATCTAAAGGCGCCATTCGAAGCAGCAGGTTTGAACGATGTAGTTACCGTTCCTTCGAATGCTAGTGACACACCGAGACTCCGATGATTACTGGTTCGTCGATCGGCGGCCATATTCAAAGCGTGACTGAAGACAAGCGACAGATGCTGAAACAGATGGTGAGAGCTAGATTACCGATTGACGATCACGCGCGATTTCTTGTACGGCTTGGGTTAATGCGGTGAGAGGAGCGGTATAGAATTGTTAACTATCGGATTCCATCCGGTCTTTACCGCGTGCACACACAATCAGAATTCACCGTATTCTCGAACTGCGCTGATCACCAACTTCAAAATTCACGGCGCGACCCCAATTCCACTTGGGACAATGATGTTGGCGGTGGGATTCTTATTGTTTTTTGCCGTCGGCGGCTATTCTGCCGAGCTCAGAAAACTCAGCCTGGGATATTCCACAGTAGGTCCGTCAGGAATCGGATTGTGGATGGCCAAAGAGATCGGTGCGTTTGAGAAATATGGACTCAACACCGATCTGATTTTCATTTCATCCGGCCCGGTAGTCGTTCAGGCGCTGATTGGCGGCGACCTTCACGGCGGGTTGGCGGCAACCAATGCGGTGATATCGGCAGTGATGGCGGGTGCTCCACTGGTCTCGGTGATGAGTCTGGTTAACCGACCCTACTTTCGATTGTGGGTACAGCCGGAGATCAGCCGGATAGAGGATCTGCGCGGCAAGACTTTGGGCGTTTCCCGGTTCGGATCCGTGACTGACAATCTGACGCGGATTTTGCTTCGCAAGCAAGGGTTGGAGGGCGCGGTTAATGTGCGCCAAATGGGCGGCACGGCAGAAATGTCGGTCGCATTTGGGCGCCGGCAAATTGACGGCGCCGTCTTAGCGGTCCTGCGAGTAGATGCGCCCATGAGGATGCTGATGGATTTGGATGATCTGGGGATCCAGTACTCCAATGTTGTGATTGCGGTACCGCAGGACTTTTACCGCCGATCTTCATCTGCCGTGGAAGGAATGGTGCGGGCGTATACGGAAGGTGTGGCGGCGGTCAACCAACAAAAGGGAATGGCATTCAAGGTGATCGCGAAATATACCCGCCTCAAGGAGCCGAAGTTAATCGAAGAACTTTATAACGACGCAGTTAAATTTTTGGATCGCGCACCACGGGTGGAACAAGAAGCGATTGCGCCGATTGTGGAATTCATGGGTAAGAAGCCCATTTCCGTCGAAGCGATCGCAGACAATCGCATCATAGACAAGCTCGTAAGTGAAGGCTTTATCGATCGCCTTTACAGTAAGCGTTAATAGGACGTCTCCATCCAAGCTCGCCGTGGTTAGAAAAACTTGACAGGCAATCTCGCTTGCCGACCTTAAGCCAAACGATCACCAGTGAAGAGTGAAGTCAAAAAATCCTGTCCTCCATGAGATTTGTATGCTAACGAGCAGGTACACGGAGAAAGAACGATAAAACTCTTCCTAAAACAATGCGAATCATGATCGGAGGGAGAAATGAATAGAGCGTTGCTCATTTCAGCAAACCTCGTCCTTAGTCTATTCAGCACAGCCTTTGCCCAAGATGCAAAACTGATTGAGGCGGCTAAAAAAGAAGGCGGCAAGGTTGTCGTCTATGGCTCCCTTGACTCAGACACAGGAGACGCCATCGGCAATGCCTTTCTCAAGAAAACCGGAATCAAGATGGACTATTGGCGGGCGTCCTCGACCAAGGTCATGGATCGGGCTACGAGCGAATACCGCGCCGGCAAACCGCTTTTTGACGTGCTCATCAACAACGCCAGTCCAATGCAGATCCTTTTTAAAGAAGGAATTGTAGGCAAGTACGATTCGCCTTCTGCCAAAGGTTTTTCAAAGGATGTTATTGATCCTGACTTGGGGCCAAGATACCGCAATGTCGTCATTGGAATCATCTATAATAAAGACGCCATCAAACCAGCGGACGCTCCGAAATCTTTGGAAGATCTGGTGAAGCCTCAGTACAAAGGCAAAGTAGTTATGGCCGATCCGAGGCAACACACGACGACGACTCAATGGCTTGCCAGCCTTCATAAAGTGATGGGACAGGAAAAGGCGGATAGATTCATCCACGATTTGGCAGCAACCAAGCCGGCACTAGTGGAATCCTATATTCCGGCCGCGGAACGGGTGATAACCGCGGAGACGCCTATCGCGATAGCTTTCGTCAGGTATGTTTTTCTTTATGGGCAAAAAGGAGCCCCGCTTGATTACGTGAGATTGGGGAAGATGTTAGGCGATGGACATCATATTGCGCCCAGCAGTAAGGCATCGAACCCGAACGCGGCAAAGGCCTTTATCGATTTCTTTCTGGCCGACGAGAGCATGGAGCTCATGACCAAAATCGGAGGCGAGTTCGTAAATCGCAAAGGCATCAAGCCGCCGTTACCCGATGCAGAAAAGATCCAATTTGTAGAGATGCTCGACCTCGATAAAAACGCGTATCAAGAAAAAAGCAGGGAATACGGAAAACTTTTTGGCAAGTAGTCGGCAGCTCGGCTCTGTGTTTTATTCCGCCGTGAGGAAACGATGGATAACGCCAAGTATGTCACGCTAGACGGCATAAGAACCAGATATTTTGAGGCGGGAACCGGCGATGCCCTCGTTCTTATTCACGGGGGAAAGTTTGGGACGTTTTATAGCGCTTATCACTGGAGCTTGAACTTCCACGAGCTGAGCAAGCACTTTCATGTTTACGCATTCGATAAAGTAGGAATGGGCGATACCGATAATCCTAAAAGCGATGCGGATTATACAATGGCCGCAGTGATCGAGCACACCCGTGCCTTTGTACGAACTCTCGGGATTACAAACGTCACGTTGGCCGGCCATTCCAGGGGAGCTCTGCCGGCGGCGCGACTCGCGGTCGATCACCCCGAATTGGTCAAAGCCCTGATAGTCTTTGACAGCAACACTCTCCCCGCGGAAGATTCGTCACTGCCATATGATTTCTATACGAAATTGGAAGTCGGGGCGCCCGCCGTTCCGGATCGAGAATTTATTCTTAGAGAGCCCATCGCCAACTCCTACTCGCACGAGCACATCACCGAAGATTTTGTTCAAGAGATGCTGAGAATAGGCCGTCTGCCCAGGACACTCGAGGCGCGAAAGAAGATGGAGCGTTTTCTGGATGAGGTATTTCTTCCGAGTATGCGTGAGAAAAAGTATGAGACCCTGAAGCTGATTCAAGCCGGAGGATTAAAGGCTCCGACGTTGATCATCTGGGGCATCAACGATCAGTCCTCCCCCATGAAGCTGGGAATCGACTTACTTCATGTGATCAGTTCGGTGGTAGATAGGACCGAATTCCATGCATTTAATCATGCAGGTCATTATGTGTTCCGAGAACAGGCGAGACATGTCAATCGACTGATAGTCGATTTTGTGAAGAGCTTATAATTTCCTGACTCATTGCCTGCCGACCTAGTCGTACAAGCTCTTGATAAACCCGCTGTCCTCGATGGATTTCAGGATGCTGGCATCTACGAAGGAGCTTGGATCGGTACCTTTGGCTTTCGGATTATCCTTGGCGAGACTTTCCAGGACGGTTTTGATGCCCGTCGGTGACGGGTAGGGGATCCGGTCGAAGTAGAGCTCGGCGTACTGATCATAAGTCCGCTCGGCGTATTTTGCTTGATCCGCATCCATGCGCATCTTTTTAAGTATAATGCGGACGCTGTCTTTCTTATTCTTCTTGAAATGAGCGATGCCCTCGACGAAGGCCCTCAGGACCCGAGTCGCTTGATCACGGTTGGAGCGCAGATAGCTTCGCGTCGACACCACCATGCTCTGAAGATAGTGGATATTCATCTTGGCGAGATCGGCGATTACGCGAAATCCGTTATCCTCGGCGATGAAATAAGAGGGATCGGTCAACACCGCGCCATCGACCAATTTCTTTTGCAGGCTGATCAGCATGGTCGGCGACGAACCAACTTGCAAGATTTGCAGCTCGTCGGGACGAATCTTCCATACATCGAGCACCATCGTCAGCACGGCATGGGATGAAGAGCCGAACGTAGTAATCGCGATTTTCTTTCCTTTGATCGCTTCCGGCGTATCGATCTCGGGACGTACCAATATTCGATGAACTCCTTTATTGTTCTGTGCCGCAACCATGACAACGTCGGCCCCCTTGAGGGCTGAGGTGATCACCGCCCCGCCGCCGGCGGTGGCGAACTGAATATCGCCAGCAAGCAAGGCATTGACGCCGCGCGCTGCGCCGCCGCCGATGAAGATCGCTTCGGCTTCGATGCCGTGTTTTTTGAAGAAGCCGCGCTCCTCGGCGACCCAGATCGCGCTGTTGGTCGGACTGAATGCGCCCATGCCGATCCGAATTTTATCCAGACCCCAGACGTTGGCCGCAAAAGCGGTCATGAGGACTGCTACGAACACACCCAGTTGAAACATTGCTCTGATCCTTTCATCGGGAACATCCCTTCGGTGATCGACAGATTGGGACTTCCTTTTGAGCTGATGTGTGTCGGAGTATATGCGTCGAAAATGATCCGGGCAACGCATACGGGATTGCGTCCTTCATGCCGGCCTGAGCCGTACCAGCCAGCGCCTCCTCTTGCACAGACAATCTCGCTTTAGTAGATCCGGTGAGAATCTCAAAGAAAACAATCCATGGCTAATACAGGAGAAGGATGCGATGCTTGCTGTCGTATCTGAAATGCTTAAGAAGCTTCCTTTGACGTGTAGCTGGAGCGCTGATACAACGCCAAAGATCGCCGCATAAAGGAGAGACATGGCGCTATGAAACGAACAGTCATTCTCATTCTGCTGCTCCTATCTGCTTTGATCCCTGCGCACTCCGGCAGAGCCGAGACGGTTCGCGCCGGGTATACGTCTCGAGATCTTAACTACCTACCGTTTTTCATCGCGCGCAAGCACTTTCATCCTAAAGAAGGTTTGCAAGTCGATCTTGTGAGCATCGGCCGGAGCGATGTTCAGCTTCAGGCGCTGGTCACCGGCGACCTTCATTTTGCTAATATCAATGCCGACGGCATTATCATCTGGAACGAGCGCAGCGGTGGCGGCGGCGATCTGAAGGTTGCCGCGGGTTCGAGCAACGCCGCGCCTTATCTTCTGGTCGGAGCAAAGAACATCAAGCGGATCGAGGATCTCAAGGGACAGAGACTCGGGGTTGCGAGCTTGCGCGGCGGCGCTACTTCTATTCTGCTCTCTTATCTCAAGAGTAAAGGGCTTGTTTATCCGCGGGATTTTTCGATGGTGGTGATCGCGGGCGGCACGCCGGCACGTCTTAGCGCTCTTGAAAGCGGCGCCATTGCGGGCGCCGTCTTGGGGATTCCGTACGGGGACATTGCCGTCGATAAAGGGTTTCCGAGCCTGGGCGACACCATGGAGGTGATCTCGACCTATCAATTCAATTCCATCAATATAAATCCGGCATGGGCTGAAAAAAATCGCCCCTCAGTGGTCAAATTCATCAAGGGCCACATTCAGGCTTTGCGCTGGATTTATGACCGGCCTGCCGAAGCCGCAGATTTTTTAACTAAGGAGCTTGGCCTGCAGGCGCCTTACGCGCGTCGTGGGATCGATTATTACATAAAGAAAAAGGTTTACGCCGTAAACGGCGAGGTGACGTTGCCGGGGCTCAAAGTGAACATTGAGGTGCAGGCGCAAGACGGGGTGCTGAAAGAGCCGCTGCCGGCACCGGAGAAATATATCGATGTGAGTTATCTGCGCCAGGCGCAGAAAGAGCTAGGACTATAGGAGTTGTCGGAGAAGTGGTTATGGATAAAGTTTAGAATCGTTGATGCCGATTCCCACATCGAGGAAGTAATGATTCTATGAGATCATCGGAGAGCAAGGTATGGAGAAATTTAAAATTATCGATGCCGATTCCCATATCGAGGAGGTGACCGAGATCTGGGATCACCTCGAGTCGGAGTTCCAAGCACGGCGACCCTTTCCCGTCACTGTCGAAAAGAACATCGGCCACACGAATCTTAACGCGTTCTGGTACATAGACGGCGCTGCGGTACCGAAGCTTGAGGGCCCCGGCACGATCCTGATCGCCACGCCGCTGACTTCCACGTATGCGCGATCAAAGCCGTTCAGTGTCGGCAGCCAGGGGCTGACCGACGTCAAGGCGCGTCTTAAAGATCTGGACGATTTCGGCCTGGATGTTCAGGTAATCTATCCCACCTTGTTTCTCGCCACGTTAACCGATGACCTGGTCTTCGAAGCTGCGCTGATGCGCGCGTACAATAGCTATCTCGCGCAGGCATGCAGGCAGGCGCCGGACCGTTTGAAATGGGCAGGTGTCGTCCCGATGCGATCACCGGCTGAGGCGGCCAAAGAGGTGGGGCGCTGCAAAGAGCTAGGTGCGGTCGCGATCACGACGATGGGTACAGTGGGGGAGACACTGTTGAATGATAAGTCGTTGTTTCCGGTCTATGCGGAGATGGAACGTTTGAACCTACCGCTTTGCGTGCATGTCGGCTGGAGCCACCCTGGGCTTAACAAGAGTTGTGAAAATATCTATCTGTCCAGAATTTCTTTCACACTTCCGGTGCTTGCCGCTTTTTGGTCCATCCTTGGCGGTGGCGTGCTCGATGAATTCCCGCGTTTGCGCGTCGCCTTCCTTGAGGCCGGTTCGGAGTGGTTGCCGTACTGGATCGGCCGGATGGATCACTACTATCATGCCGATACCGGCAATGCGCGGGGCGGCTACATGCCGAAAAAGCGTCCGCCGGAATACTTAAAAGAAGGGCGAGTGTTCTTCACTTGTGAAGCAGAGGAGGTGGCATTGCCACAGGTGCTCGAGCTTCTCGGTGAGGATCAGATGATGGCCTCGGCGGATATTCCGCACGGCGAAGCGCGTGAGCGCTCCATGGACGTCGTGCGCGCCCGCAGCGATCTTTCCGAAACCGTAAAGAAAAAGATCCTCGGCGAAAATGCCATGAGATTTTACGATCTGTAGCTCGGCTTAGGCCGAACATGTTGTTCTTAATGGCTAACACGTTCAGCGGGCTGCTCAAGAAGACGCCGAGGCGGGCGCGCGCGAAATCGACCTCCGAATTCGCTCAGGATAGTGTGAGAAGAGACCTAAGCCAGTGCGTTCACGCGAGAAGTTTAAATGGCAAGCATATCGGATTTCAGCAGCCTCTTAGAGCCGGCAAGACTTCTCGTCCCAAGAGGTCCACTTGTTCGTGCCAATCGGCGTAGCGAAAGCGCAGATCATAAACGATGTGATCGGCGCCCGCTTCTTCGTAAGCGCGCGACTCGCGCACGATATCGGCGGGGGTTCCCGCCAGAATCAAACCGCGAATATCGTCGAGCTTTGCAAATGTGCCGCTCGGCGGTTTAACCCAGGTTGGAAACTTGTTGGCCTCCCGCAGCAATGACTCGATGCTTATCTTGTTCAGCGCGATGTTGCGCTCCCTATCGACGCTGGTAAACGGCATCACCGCCGCGCTGATCATCGGTCTGTTCGCGTTTTGACAGAGCTCTCGCAAATAACCGATTAGTTTTTCGAAAGTCGCCAGAGTGGTTCGTGCCGGCATCCAGCCGTCGCAGTACTCCACCGCGCGCCGGCAGGCGGCCGGTGTGCCGCCGCCGTACCAGATTGGAATCGGGCGAACCGGGCAGGGCTTTAGCGCGACCTCGGCAAACTGAAAATACTCATCTTTAAAAGAGACCTTTTCTCCAGCCCACAACCGGCGGCAAATCTGCACGTTGCTTCTAACCAACTCGGCGCGGTGGGCGATAGCCGTCGGGTAACCTGCCGCGGCAAACTCGTGTGGGAATCCGCCCAAACCGATGCCCATGATGACGCGGCCGCGCGAAATCACGCTCAGGCCGGCAAAGAGTTGCGCTAGGTAGATCGGGTGGCGATGGCAAATCGCCATCGAAGTCCCGAGCGATATGCTGTTTGTCGCAGCGGCAATCGCCGAAAGCAGCAACAAGCCTTCAACGTGAGTATTGTCGCTGCCCTCGATACCATGCGGTTCGAACACCAGGTGATCCCGCACCCAGACAGAGTCGAAGCCATAGGTCTCCGCGCGTTGCGCGCCTTCAAGGCAATTTGCCACCGATGCATGCTCGCAGAAATGCGGTAGCAGCAGCCCGAATTTTAGGTTTCTCTCCATGGCGTAATCGCAGCCGGTTTGATTATTTCTTGCACAATCCAATTTGACAGGCTAGCTTGAACCACCCACTTTCAAGGGAAATGATTTAGACAATGAGCACGGAACCCAATAAGGTCATCTATTCGATGGTCGGCGTCAGTAAGTTTTACGATAAGAAGGCCGTCCTGAAAGATATTTATCTCTCCTATTTCTACGGCGCCAAGATCGGCGTCCTCGGTCTCAACGGATCTGGCAAATCCTCGCTGCTGCGCATACTCGCTGGAGTTGACAAGGATTTCAACGGCGAGGCGATCCTCTCGCCGGGCTACACGATTGGCTATCTTGAGCAGGAACCATTGATTGCCGAGGCGCGCACCGTGCGTGAAGTTGTCGAAGAAGGCGTCCAAGAGACCGTTGATCTGTTGAAAGAGTTTGAAGAGATCAGCGCCAAGTTCGCGGAAGCGATGTCCGACGCTGAAATGAACACGCTGCTCGAGCGCCAGGGTGCGGTGCAGGAGAAGCTCGATCATCAGGACGCATGGGACCTTGATGCGCGTTTGGAGATGGCCATGGATGCGCTGCGCTGCCCGCCTCCGGAGACGCCGGTTAAGGTGCTCTCCGGCGGTGAGCGTCGCCGGGTCGGGTTGTGCCGCTTGCTTTTGCAGAAGCCCGATATTCTTTTACTCGATGAGCCCACCAATCACCTGGATGCCGAGTCCGTGGCGTGGCTTGAGCATCACCTGCAGAGTTATCCCGGAACCGTCATCGCGGTGACCCACGACCGTTATTTTCTCGACAATGTCGCGGGTTGGATTCTTGAGCTCGACCGCGGCCAGGGCATTCCATGGCAAGGGAATTACACATCGTGGTTGGAACAGAAGCAGGAACGTCTGCGCCGGCAGGAAAAATCCGAAAGCGAAAGGCAAAAGACGCTGCAGCGCGAGCTCGAGTGGATTCGTATGTCGCCGAAGGCGCGGCGGGCCAAGGGCAAGGCGCGCATCAATGCCTATGATGCGCTGCTTGAGCAGGAGTCGCAGAAGCGCCGCGAAGATCTAGATCTTCACATTCCGCCCGGGCCGCGCCTGGGCAACACCGTGATCGAAGCGGCAGGAGTTTCCAAGGCGTATGGCGATCACCTGCTGGTCGACGATATGAGCTTTTCGCTCCCTCCTGGCGGCATCATCGGCGTCATCGGTCCGAACGGCGCCGGCAAGACGACTTTGTTTCGGATGATTACAGGGCAGGAGCAACCCGACAGCGGCACCATTCGCATCGGTGAAACGGTGCTCCTTGGATACGTCGATCAGAGCCGAATTCTCGATCCGGAAAAATCAATCTGGGAGGAAATCACTGGCGCCGCGGATTCATTGAAGCTCGGCGCGCGCGAGATGAACTCGCGCGCCTACGTGGCGCGGTTTAATTTCTCAGGAACCGATCAACAAAAGAAAGTCGGGAACTTGTCCGGCGGCGAACGCAATCGGGTCCATCTAGCAAAAATGTTGAAAGGGGGCGCCAACGTTTTGTTGCTCGACGAGCCGACCAACGATCTGGATGTTAATACGTTGCGCGCTCTGGAGGAGGCACTGGAGAATTTCGCAGGCTGCGCTGTGGTAATTTCCCACGATCGCTGGTTTCTCGATCGGATAGCGACTCATATTCTGGCATTCGAAGGCGACAGCAAAGTGGTTTGGTTCGATGGCAATTATTCGGAGTATGAGGCGGATCGGAAACAGCGGCTGGGCGCGGCAGCGGAACAACCGCATCGAATCAAGTATCGGCCGCTGACGCGTGCCTGAAGCAGCCTTTTGAAAAAGGCCGACCTGCTTCGTTGCGCGTGTGCTTCTCGCTTCCACGTACTGAAGCCTACGCCTCAGCTCATTGAACTTCGCGCGCCTCTGATCTGGACCTTTTTGAACAGCCTGCAAACTTTTAGGGAGCAACGTTATAGGTTCGACGAGATCCGTTAACTCGAATCTTCAGTGTTT
>JAICEJ010000071.1 GCA_025924215.1 Candidatus Binatia bacterium | reverse complement strand
TCCCTGCTGATGTCGGGCAGTTTAGCACCAAGCCCGTTACGAATGGCGCTCAGCTTTGTGCCCAGTAATTACCAAGAAAAACTTTGAAGGGCATCGCAGTATGGTGTCTCTTTCCTGCTTTAGCGGGTTAGCATGCGGAGCTGACAGTACTTGCGTCAAAGCTAGCCATGGTTTTCGTCGGCTCGACGTTATCGCATCGTTCAGGTATACGTGAAGGGAACAAAATAGCCGGTCGGCTGGCTAAGTGAGACATCGATCACAGATTTTCTGACGGGCTAAAGTGGATTAAGCGATCGCTCCTCACGATTTTGAATCTAAGGAGAGGAAAGTCCGGACTCCACAGGACGAGGTGGCCGTTAACGGCGGCTCCGAGTGATCGGGGGAAAGTACCACAGAAAAAATACCGCCTGTCCTCATGACAGGTAAGGTTGAAAAGGCGAGGTAAGAGCTCACCGGTTCATCAGTGATGATGAACGCATGGCAAACCCCACCTGGAGCAAGACCAAATAGGAGGGTAGGGTGGTCCGCCCATAGCCCTCGGGTAAGGTCGCTCGATCCCAGGAGCAATCCTGGGGCAAGATGAATGATCGCTGTGGCTCTTTTTGAGAGTCATTACAGAATCCGGCTTACGATCCACTTTAGCCTAGCTTCGTTTTTCTTCCTCTACTACGCCGAGCCGATTGTTCTCAGATCTGTTTCCTGCCGGTTAACCCCGTCTAATTTGGGCCGTCATCCCACTTCAAGGTGTGCCAAATTCCTTCAAAGCCTTAGTCGCGAAATAGTATCGTTTCGAGCGGTCTCGTAACCCCACCGGTAGATTCCGCCGAGGACGGATAAAACTTTTAAAAAGCAGGGAAAAATCTAAAAATTTATTGACAGTGCGTACTCGTGAAGTTATAAGTGGCGCTGTGGTGGGAGAAAGTGGGATAATCTCCCATAAATCAGTTCTGTAGCTGACTTTATATGTTTCGTGGCAGCTTTGAGCACACTCTTGACGGCAAGGGGCGGTTGAGTATTCCGTCGAAATTTCGCGACATTCTGCTCGGAAAGGGCGATGAGCGGATCATCATGACGAACTTCGTCGTCGATGGTTTGCGTTGTCTCGATGTTTATCCCATCGACGAATGGCTACGCCTCGAACAGCAGATCAGCCAACGACCAAAGTTCGAACGTCGTATGGTTTTGTTTCAAAACTTCTACTTGGGCGGGGCGTGTGAGTGCCTGTTGGACAAACAGGGACGTATTCTCATCCCTCCTTCGTTGAGGAAGTATGCGGACCTCAAGCGCGACGTTGTTCTGGTTTCGGCTCTCGAAAAATTCCGTGTCTGGGACCAAGAAACTTGGAAGCAGTTCTTCGCCGATGCGGAAGGCAAATTGATGCAAGATCCTGATTTTCTCGGCGATCTGGGCTTGTGAGATGGTGACGTGGATTCATCGCCGTGGTTGGATGAAAGGAGAATAAGAAATGCTACCGCAAAATAACATTCAGGATATTTCCGTGATTGACGTTTCCGGCGATATCGATTTTCGTGAAATGATCCGCATCAAAAACGTTATCGGCGGATTGATCGAAAAAGACCGCTTGAAGGTGGTTCTTAATCTCCGGGCAGTCGATCACATCAACTATTTAAGTATCGGCGTGTTGCTCGAGCGTTTGAAACTGCTCAGAAATCTTAATGGCGATCTTAAGCTCGCTGGCATGAGTCCGTTTCTCCGCGATATCTTCAAGGTTGTCGGCATGGACCGCTTCTTCGAAGATTATACCTCTCTTGAAGACGCGATCGAAAGCTTCGATGACGATTGGGAGGGGGACGGCACTAGTCATTAATGAACTTTGCCCACACTTCGGTTCTGATTCAGGAATCGATGGGGCTGCTCAAGCCCAGACCAGGAGAGCGTTATCTTGATGGAACCTTGGGAGGAGGTGGGCACGCAGAGGAGATACTTCTCCGTAGCAGTCCCGATGGCCGAGTGTTAGGGCTGGATTGGGATGAGGATGCGGTGACGGCAGCAGGGCAGCGACTGAGTCGCTTCGGAGAGCGGCTGACAATTCGCCGAGCAAATTTTGATCAGGCGAAGGATATTCTCACGGCTATAAACTGGAGTCGAGTGGATGGTGTGCTCTTGGATTTAGGTGTCTCGTCGCATCAGTTCGATGCCGCGGAAAGAGGCTTTAGCTTTCAAGCGAGCGCTCCATTGGACATGCGCATGGATCGTCGCCAGAAATTGACAGCGCTCGAAATCGTCAACTCTTTTCCCGAGGCGCAGATAGCGAAAATTATCAGCGATTATGGCGAAGAGCCCAGAGCACGTCGCATCGCCGCCGCGATTGCGACAGAGCGGAAAAATCGCGCCATCGAGACCACGATCGATCTGGCGGAGCTCATCGTTCGAATCAGAGGAAAGCGGAGCCGTGCTCATCATCCGGCAACGCAGACGTTTCAGGCGCTAAGAATTGCGGTTAACCACGAACTGGAAACTCTCAAGCGGTTTTTGGAATACGGCTATGAATTGCTCCAGCCTGGCGGGCGTATGGTGATTATTTCGTTTCATTCATTGGAAGATCGACTGGTCAAAACAGCCTTTCGCAAATGGAGCGAGAAATGTATTTGCCCGCCCAGAACTCTCAAGTGCGAATGCGGCTGGAGTCAGAAGGCGCAAAGATTAACCCGCAAACCGATCATCGCATCGGCTGAAGAAGTCAGGGCTAACCCTAGGGCGCGTGCGGCTAAGCTGCGCGCGGTAGTGCGACTATGAGAACAAAAACAGCCGCTGCCGTTGATGTGAACTCACGCCGCGCGGTTAGGCCGGTGCAAGCCAAACAGCCTAACCGGGCGCCAAAGCGCAAAGGACACCAGCACCTTGTTGCTCTCTGCGCTCTGGGCTTTTGTTTGTTCATTTTAGGATTGGTTCATGTCTGGTTGCGTCTACAGGTAGTCCATATGGGTTATGTGCTTTCAACCACCACAAAACTGCAGGGCCGGCTTGAACAAGAGAACCGAGAGTTGAAGGTTGAACTTGCCAGTTTGACCTCCCCAGACCGTTTGGAAGAGATGGCGCGCCGAAGACTGGGCTTGATGCCGCCCGAGAAGGGTCAGGTTCTCGTATTGCCATGAAACGAGCTCCGCAGACCAGCCATGTGCGTTTGACCGTTGCCAAGATTCTCTTTCTGACAATCTTCCTGGTGGTCGGCGGGCGCGCATTTTATTTGCAAGCACTGCAGGGCGATCGGCTCATGCGCTTGGGCCAGCGGCAGCATCTGAAAGAATGGACCGTGCTGCCGAAGCGAGGCGGGGTGTTCGACAGGGGCGGTGAAGCGTTGGCCTTGAGTCTTGAGGCGCAGTCGGTTTACGCACGGCCCCGGCGCATTCAAGACTCTGCCAAGAGCGCCCGTGATTTAGCGCGAGTTCTGAAAATCAGTTCGGCGGAGATAAAAGAGAAGCTCACCTCTGCCAAGCCTTTTGTCTGGATCAAGCGACAGATTTCTCCCGATGAGGCGGGTCAGATTCAGAATCTCAAAATCGAAGGCGTAGGCATGTTTCACGAACCGCATCGCTACTATCCGCAGGGTCAGCTTGCCGGGCAGGTGATCGGTTTCGTCGGCCGTGATGCCGAAGGACTTGAAGGTTTGGAGCTGCGCTACAATGAATACATTCGTGGGGAAACGGGCTCCTCTGTGTCCGAGCGCGATGCTTTGGGGCGCCGTGTGCTCGTGGAAGGCGTCGAAGGACTTCAAGTCCCCGCCGGCGGTGATATTCATCTAACCCTCGACACGTCCATTCAGCATTTGGCCGAAAAAGAACTTGAAGCTTCCATCGAGAAATACCGCGCAAAGGCGGGCGTTGCGATTGCGGTCGAGCCACGCACCGGTGAAATTTTGGCACTGGTCAACTATCCGACGTTCAATCCTAACAATTATTCGGCCGCCTCCCCTGAGCAGCGGCGCAATCGCGCGGTGACGGATAGCTTTGAACCAGGTTCCACGTTCAAAACGATCGTCGCAGCAGCCGCTCTCGAAGAGGGAATCGTCGAGAAAGAGGATTTGTTTTTCTGTGAATACGGCAAATTCAGTTACGCCGGCAGAATCATTCACGATACCCATCCGCATGGCTGGCTGCCATTCTCCAAGATCCTTCAGGTATCGAGCAACATCGGCTTTTCCAAAGTTGCCGACAAATTGAAAAAAGATCGGTTCTTCAAATACATCGAGAAATTTGGTTTTGGTCAAGTGACCGGCATCGATATGCTGGGGGAAGCTCCAGGATTACTGCGTCGCCCGGAAACGTGGTCTGGGATAGACTTGGCAACTCACGCTTTCGGTCAGGGATTGTCGGCGACGCCGCTGCAAATGGTGATGGCTTATGCGGCGATTGCTAATGGCGGTTTTCTAATGCGCCCCTATGTGGTCCGGCGCGCTCTGAGTCCAAAGGGCGAAGTCCTGGTAGAAAATCAGCCTCATGTGGTTCGCCGTGTGGTTTCAGAAAGAACCGCCCGCTTGCTCGCCTCCATGCTTCAAGATGTTACCACCGAGGGCGGCACCGGGAAGATGGCAAAAGTGGAAGGGTTCGATGTTGCCGGTAAGACGGGCACAGCGCAAAAAGTCGATCTGGTAAATGGCGGCTATGACGCCAAAAAGCGTGTCGCATCGTTCGTCGGTTTCGTTCCCGCGGACGATCCTCGTTTGGTATTGATGGTGCTCGTCGATGAACCGCAAAGTAACGTCTATGGTGGTGTTGTAGCCGCGCCAGTCTTTCAAAACATCGCGCGCGGCGCCTTGCGCCATTTTGGTGTTGCCGCCCAGACAGCTGAACCGATCGCCGGCCCCGTGGCTGAAGCGGATATTCCGCTACGGCGCGCGCCGAAGAGGAGCAGCCAGGCTGCCTTCGATACTGGAGCAACCCCGGATTTTGTTGGTCTTAGCTTGCGTGAAGCCGTGGAGAAAGCGCGTGATCTAAATCTCAAAGTAAAAATCCATGGCAATGGCTACGTGGTCAAGCAGTCACCAGGCCCAGGGGGGCGCTGGGATGAAAACGGCATGCTGGTGTTGAATCTGCAAGGATGATTCGAGATGCGTCTCAAGGATTTTCTGACGCTGCAGGAGCTCGAGCAAGCCGAAGGAGATCTTGATCAAGAAGTAGCTGGCCTGGTTTATGACTCTCGGCGGGTGACCAAAGGGGATGTGTTTTTCGCCGTGCCGGGCGTGCACGCGAATGGCCATCAATTTGTAAATCAAGCCATCGAACGCGGCGCGATCGCAGCCGTTGTTACCGATACCGCCAATGTGCGCCCGGGAGTGACGTTCGTTCGCGTACACGACGTGAGGGCGACGATGGCTTTATGGGCCGCCCATTTTTATGCGCGGCCTGGGCGCCGCCTAAAGATTGTCGGGGTTACCGGGACTAACGGGAAGACCACGACTACCTACCTGATCGAATCCATATTTGCATCGGCCGGCCTGGAGCCGGGAGTGATCGGGACCATCAACTATCGGTATGGCGGCAAAGAAATGCCTGCGCATCATACGACACCAGAATCTCTAGACCTTCATGCGCTGATGGCCGAAATGACGCAAGACGGTGCACGGTCGATGGTCATGGAAGTCTCGTCCCATGCGCTGGTTCAGGAGCGAGTTCGTGGGGTCGACTTTGATGTCGGTGTCTTCACCAATCTTTCACGCGATCATCTGGACTATCATAAGAACATGGATGATTATTTCCTCGCCAAGAGCAGGTTATTTACCGATTACCTACCGGCGAGCGCTAAATCAGCCAAAGCAGCCGTCGTCAACGGCGATGATGCCAGAGGAGTCGAGCTTCTGAGTAAAGCGCAACGCGCCGGTGTAACGACCTGGAGTTATGGCTCTGGGGGAGAGTGGGATATCAGGCCGCTGCAAGTGCATCACGATGGCAGCGGTCAGCGTGGAAAAATCAAGGTCAAAGATCGAGTGGTCGAATTTTCATCGGAGCTGATCGGCTCGGCAAACTTGGATAACATTCTTGCCGCCGTCGGTGTTGGCTTTGCGTTGAGAATCCCAGTGACGGCGATTGTCGACGGCATCAGTAAACTCAGATGCGTTCCCGGGCGCTTGCAACGGGTCGAGAACTCATGCGGGATTCTTGTTCTGGTGGACTATGCTCACACGCCGGATGCATTGGCAAAAACTCTCGGCGCAGTCCGGCCGCTGACCGATGCCAAAGTTGTGACGGTTTTTGGTTGCGGCGGCGACCGCGACCGCGGCAAACGGCCGTTGATGGGCGAAATTGCGGCGCGTCTCAGCGATGTAGTCGTTTTGACTTCCGACAATCCCCGTTCAGAGGATCCCGTGCGTATTCTCCAGGAGATCGAGGTGGGTATGGAGAAAACCGGAATTTCCAAACTCGAAGCTCGAGTGGCAAGCGTCCACGGGGTTCACGGATACGGAGTCGAGGCGGACCGGCGCAAAGCGATTGGCCTCGCATTGAGCTGGGCCCAACCGGGTGATGTGGTGGTAATTGCCGGGAAAGGGCATGAGGATTATCAGATTTTGGGTAAGGAGAAGATTCACTTTGATGACCGCGAGGTCGCTCGGGAAATCTTGGATTGCCAGGCGAGCGTCCTCCTGACTTGAATATGGCATGGACCTTAGATGAAATTCTCACAGCTACCGGTGGTAAGTCGGAAGGCCAATCGAAAGCCAGGCGGTTCGATGAAATCGTTACGGATTCCAATAAAGTGAAAACAGGTTCTGTTTTTGTCGCGCTCAAGGGCGAGAGATTCGATGGGCATCGTTTCGTCAAAGACGCGATCAGCCGGGGAGCCGGGTGTCTGTTGGTTCACCACCCTCTGCGCCCTGCCGATCTCAGGAGTGTTACCGCGGTCAAAGTGCCCGATACGCTTCGAGCCTTGGGAGACCTGGCCCACTTCCGCCGCGAACAATATGGACCGAAGGTGCTGGCGATTACCGGGTCCAACGGAAAGACCACAACCAAGGAAATGTTAGCGGCGATTTTGCAGCGGGCTTCTCTTGATCGCCAGCCGCTCGCCGGAAGGGTGCTGAAAACCGAAGGCAATTTCAACAACCTGGTCGGCTTGCCCTTGACCTTGCTGCGGCTTCGTAAGAAGCACCGGGTGGTGGTTGTGGAAATGGGAACCAATCGGCCCGGCGAGATCGGCCGGCTGGCTGAGATCGCGGCGGCCGATCTGGCGATCATTACCTCGGTGGCGCCGGCCCATTTGGAAGGGCTGAATAGTTTGGCCGGAGTCGCGAAGGAAAAGGGCGCCTTGTTCAGCGGTTTGCGCGCGGGGGGGACCATCGTAGTTAACCTCGATGATCCGCGGGTGCGGCGCCTCGGTGAAAGATTCAGCGGCAACAAAGTCACTTACGGTGAGGGAGGTCAGATCAGCGCGGAGTCCGGTTCATTGCTGGCTTCAGGGGCGATGCGATTTACCCTGCGCGCCGGGCATCAGCGGGCGCAGGTTCGTCTTAATTTTGTCGGCCAGCATAATATCGCCAATGCGCTCGGCGCCGCCGCTATGGCCTACAGCTTAGGCATACCGCTGCCGGCGATTCGGCGCGGTTTGGAAAGCGTTAAGCCTTACACCATGCGAATGCAGATAGAGAGATGGCGCGGCATCGGCATTATCAACGATGCCTACAACGCCAACCCGGCATCGATGATCGCCGCCATCAAAACGTTGGCCCAAATGAACTCCTGCGGCGAACGCACCGCCGTGCTTGGCGACATGTTCGAGCTCGGCAAACAAAGCCAACGGGAGCATCTGCGTCTTGGCAATCAACTGGCGCGCGCCGGACTGGACCGCGCCTATCTTTTAGGGGAGCGGGCGCCGGACGTCAGAAAAGGTGCACTGCGCGCCGGCATGAAGTCGGATCAAGTTATCGTCGGTGAAAGTCACAGCGACATCGGCCGGCGGTTGCGCGCTCACTTGAAGAAAGGCGATTGGCTTTTGATCAAGGGTTCGCGAGGTATGAAGATGGAAACAGTTTTGTCGGAGCTGAAAGGTTAGATTGATATTGCTGTACTACTTGTTGTTCCCGTTGCACACAACTTATTCCGGCTTCAATGTTTTTCGCTACATAACTTTCCGGGCAGCGATGGCTGCGCTGGTCGCATTGCTTGTATCTTTTCTTTTAGGACCGCGATTGATTCGAGCGCTAACACAAAAGCATATCGGGCAGCAGATCCGGGATGACGGGCCGGCCTCTCACGCGGTCAAAGCGGGAACGCCAACGATGGGCGGAGCGCTGATACTCCTGGCGCTAACCTTTTCAACTCTTCTGCTGGGAGACATCGGCAATCGCTATGTGTTGCTTGCACTGCTCGCGACTGTGGGCGCGGGACTGGTGGGATTCGTCGATGACTACCTGAAGCTTACTCGCAGGAGCAGCAAGGGATTGCCGCCTCGGGCGAAGTTACTGGGTCAATTCGTGATGGCCTTCGTCGTCGCTCTGGCGCTGTACTATATGCCTAAGTTCAGCACCGAGATCAGCCTTCCTTTTATCAAAAATTTTCGTCCGGATCTGGGCGTCCTCTATGTGCCCTTCGCAATGTTTGTGATCGTCGGCGCTTCTAATGCCGTTAATCTCACTGACGGGCTAGACGGTTTGGCGATTGGACCGGTGATGGTTGCCGCCGGCACCTATGCGGTCATCGCCTATGTTACCGGACATATGAAATTGGCCGAGTATCTGCAGATTCCTTACGTCGCTGGCGTGGGTGAATTGAGCGTATTTTGCGCCGCAGTGGTCGCCGCAGGGTTGGGATTTCTCTGGTACAACGCCTATCCCGCGCAAATGTTCATGGGTGACGTGGGCTCGTTGGCGCTTGGAGCGGCTCTCGGAGCGGTTGCCGTCATGACCAAGAACGAGATTCTATTGGTTATCGTGGGCGGCGTATTCGTTGCCGAGGCGCTCTCCGTCATCTTCCAGGTTGCCTCCTACAAGCTGAGGCGCAAGCGAGTCTTTCTGATGGCGCCGATTCATCACCATTATGAGCTCAAGGGTTGGAAGGAACCGCAAATCATCGTGCGGTTTTGGATTATCGCGTTTATCTGCGCCGTGATCGGCCTTAGCACGCTCAAGCTCCGGTAAAATGGCATTGGAAAATGGATCTCAGGGGCAAGAAAGTCATGGTGTTGGGCCTGGCGCGCACTGGCCGGGACACAGCGCGGTTTCTCGCGCAGCAAGGGGCGATCGTGCTGGTTAGCGATCTTCGCCCGGCGGCTGATCTGCAGGCCGAGTTAAACGCGCTTGCGGGGTTGCCGATTCAATACCATCTCGGCGGCGAGGATCTAAATTGGCTCGAAGGCGTTGACATAGTTGTGCCGAGCCCCGGTGTGCCGATGAACAATCTGCTTCTCCAGAAGGCCCTCCAGCGCGGCGTCGAAATCATTAGCGAGATCGAACTGGCTTATCGCTCTTTGTCGCTGCCTCTGATCGCCGTCACCGGGACCAACGGAAAGAGCACCACCACGACATTGATCGGCGAGATTCTTAAAGCAAACGGAACAAAAACTTTTGTCGGTGGCAATCTCGGCATGCCCCTGATCGGATGCGGACCGGATAACTGGGATTGGGGAGTTGTCGAAGTCAGCAGCTTTCAGCTCGAATGGGTGAAATGGTTTCGTCCGCGGATCGCCGTGCTCCTTAATATAAGCGAAGATCATCTCGATCGTTATACGGATCTTGCCGCTTATGCCCACGCCAAGCAACGAATCTTTGCCGCTCAAAGTGAACAAGACATCGCCATTCTCAACCGCGACGATTCGCGGGTTTGGGCGATGCGGCAGCAATTGCGCTCGCGAGTTGTCTCCATCGGCTTTTCCGAGGTGCCCAATGGCGTTTTTGCCGAGCGTGATGCCATCGTTTGGCGCGACGGCCAAGGCGAAGAAAGATTTTCGTTGACCGCGGTTAAAATCAAAGGCGTGCACAACGTCGAGAATATGATGGCGGCAATTGCGGCGGCCAAGGCGGTGGGTGTCGGCTATGATGTCATCCAGAAGACTTTGGATACTTTTCCCGGCCTCGAGCACCGGCTTGAGTTTGTCCGGGAGAAAGACGGGATTCGTTACTTCAACGACTCCAAGGGCACCAACGTTGGCGCGGTCGAGAAGTCGCTGGCGAGTTTTTCCGCGCCGGTGATTCTCATTGCCGGCGGCGTCGATAAAGGCGGTGATTATGGCCCGCTGCAAAACTACATCCGGCAGCGAGTGCGTCGCTTGGTGTTGTTCGGAGCAGCCAAAGAGATCATCGCCGAAGCGCTCGGCCACCTCACCGAAACCGCGATCGTAGCAGATCTAGCCGCGGCCGTGGGCGACGCCGCCGCGCATGCGCAGCCCGGCGACGTCGTATTGTTGTCGCCGGCGTGTTCCAGTTTCGACATGTTTCGCAACTATGCCGAAAGGGGCAAAGCCTTCAAAAGCCTGGTGCGCGCCTTATGAGAGATGCGCTGGCGGTTGATAAATGGATTTTCTTCTCGGTTATCGCGCTAATGGCAGTGGGGCTGACGATGGTCCTCAGCACCAGTTATCTTTATGCTCAGGAGCGGTTTGGCGACGGCATCTATTTCTTTCGCAAGCAGTTGATCGCCATGGGCGCGGGCATGGTTGCCTTGGTCATCGGATCGCTTATTCCGCCGGCGTTGTTGCGCCGTCTTACCTATCCCTTGCTGGCAGTGACTCTTATTGTTTTGATTCTGGTTTTGATTCCAGGGATCGGCGCTATGCGCGGCGGCGCCCGACGCTGGCTGATGCTCCCAGGTTTCGCATTTCAGCCGGGGGAGCTGGCAAAGCTCGCCCTGGTTTTTTATCTGGCCCATTCAATGGCGCGCAAGCAAGAAAAGATCAAAACCTTCGCCGTTGGTGTCTTGCCTCATGTGATTGTCGCCGGCGCTGTTCTCGGGCTTCTTTTGCTGCAGCCGGATTTCGGCACGGCTTTGATTCTGACAGTCGTGCTCTATCTGCTGTTGTTCGTCGGCGGCGCGCGCATCCCGCATCTCTTAGGCACCGGTGCGTTGGCGCTTCCGGTGTTGGCTTACGTGATGTTGACCGCGGAATACCGTCTACGCCGCTTGATGACTTTCATGGATCCGTGGCGCGACGCATCCAGCAGCGGTTTCCAAGTCATTCAATCGCTCATCGCTTTCGGTTCCGGTCAGCTTTGGGGTCGGGGACTTGGGGAAAGCCGGCAAAAACTTTTTTATCTACCGGAGGCGCATACTGACTTCGTGTACTCAGTCATTGGCGAGGAGATGGGGCTGCTTGGCGCACTGGCTGTTTTGGCTCTTTTCGGCATCATTCTCATGCGCGGCCTGCGCTTGACGTCGAAAATCGAGGAACCGTTTGAGCAGTATTTGGCCTTCGGCTTAACAGTCCTATTGGGGATGCAAGGTCTGATTCACATGGGCGTGGTCATGGGGCTTATGCCAACCAAGGGTCTGGTCTTGCCATTTATAAGTTATGGCGGGTCGGCCATTGTCGTCAATCTGGCGGAGGTGGGACTACTGCTGGGACTCTCGCGCAGGAGATTATAGATGCGCGTTATTTTGGCCGGCGGGGGAACCGGCGGTCATCTGTTCCCGGGACTGGCGGTAGCCCGTGAGTTTCAACGACGTGATGCAATGACGGAAATCATGTTTGTCGGTACCGAAAGGGGGATCGAAGCGCGAGTGCTGCCGCATGAGGGCTTCCGTCTTGAAACGATAGATGTGAAGGGACTTAAAGGTCGCGGTGTTCGCGGCCTGTTGGACGCGGTGTACGGGATCCCCGCCGGGCTCCTGCAATCGCTCGGAATCGTCAAGAGGTTTCGACCCGACTGCATTCTCGGCCTCGGCGGCTATGCATCCGGACCGCTGCTGCTGGCGGCGAAGTTGCGGGGCATCCGCTGCGCTATCATGGAACAAAACCTTCAACCGGGCTTTACCAATAAGATGCTGGCACGCTTTGTCGATAAGATTTTTACCTCATACCGCGAGACTGCCTCCTACTTGCCACGCAAAAAGGTGCTGGAGACAGGAAATCCAGTGCGTTGGCAGAAGCTGCCGGATGCGCCCAAGGATGAGAAGTTCACGCTCTTGATATTCGGCGGAAGCGCTGGCGCGCACCGCATCAATATGGCTGTCCTCGATGCGCTCGAGCAGATGACGGAGTTGGCGTCGCAGCTTAGAATTGTTCATCAGACTGGCGCCGCGGATTTTTCAGCGATCAACAAAGCCTATCAAGCTTTACCGTTTGACGCGGAGGCGCTGCCGTTTATCGACAGGATGGATGATGCTTACGCGCGCGCCGATCTCGTGCTGTGCCGAGCCGGCGCTACAACAGTGGCGGAGCTCACGGCGTTCGGCAAAGCGGCGATTCTAATCCCCTACCCATATGCGATCTATGATCACCAACGCTGGAATGCTCAAGCTCTGGCTGACAAAGGAGCTGCCGAGGTAATTCTCGATCAGGAATTGAATGGCGCAGAACTGGCGTTGCGTCTGCGGGATTATCTAGCGGATGGGAAAAAAATCGAAGCGATGGCAAGAGCGGCGCTCGCCATGGGCAGGCCGGAAGCCGCGGCGCGCATTGTCGATGAGTGTTACGCATTGGCGCAGGTTTAAGAGTGATCAACGTTTCATGTTGCACAAGAAACATCGAGTTCATTTTGTCGGGATTGGCGGCATCGGCATGAGCGGCATCGCCGAGGTGCTCTTGAATTCAGGATATGTGGTGAGCGGTTCGGATCTGCACGACAGCGAAGCGATTCGACGGCTGCGTAATCTTGGCGCGCAGATTTTCGTCGGCCATCAGGAAGAAAACTTGACAGTGAATCCTTCCGTGGTGGTGATCTCGACGGCGGTCAAGTACTCGAACCCGGAAGTGCTCGAGGCGCGACGCCGGCTGATCCCGGTGATCCCCAGAGCGGAAATGCTCGCCGAGTTGATGCGCATGAAGTACGGCATTGCAGTGGCCGGCAGCCACGGAAAAACGACCACAACTTCGATGACGGCTGCGGTTTTGAGCCTCGCGGGGCTCGATCCGACGATGGTCATCGGCGGCCGCGTTCATATGCTCGGCACCAACGCCAAGATGGGGCAAGGCGAGATCCTGGTTGCTGAAGCCGATGAGAGTGACGGCAGTTTCTTGCTGCTGACGCCGACCATCGCCGTCGTCACCAACATCGACCGCGAGCATATGGATTTTTATCAAACGATGGAACGGTTGAATGAAAGTTTCCTGACATTTGTCAACAAGGTTCCTTTCTACGGTCTGGCAGTGTTGTGTATCGATAATCCCAACGTGCGCGCCGTGTTGCCCAAGGTGCGCAAACGGTTTGCCACCTACGGTCTGTCTCCAGAGGCGGATTTTTCTGTTCAGGATTTGCACATGAAAGCGGGCGGCGTGGAATTCACCGTACTGCATCACGGCAAATCACTGGGGCAGCTGAAATTGCAGCTTCCCGGGCGTTACAGCGCCACCAATGCGCTTGCCGCGGTGGCTGTCGCTCATGAGTTGGAGATCCCTTTTTGCCGCACTGCCGAAGCACTTGCGGCATTCAACGGCATCCATCGCCGCTTCGAAATTAAAGGGCAAATTCGCGATGTTCTGGTGATCGACGATTACGGCCATCACCCTGTGGAAGTGCGCGCGACCATCAGCGCGATCCGAGAAAGTTGGAAACGCCCCTTGACCGTGATCTTTCAACCGCACCGATATAGTCGCACCCAGGACCTCTTTGACGACTTTCTGATGGCCTTCGAAGGCGCTGACCGTTTGGTGCTGACCGAAATTTATGGGGCCGGAGAGGATCCCATCCCAGGTGTTACAGGCGAAGCGCTCTACCAGGCAATCAAGCGCCAGGGGCATATGGATGTTGAATTCATCGCCGACAAGACGAGCATCGCGCAGCAGTTAGCCGGGCGATTGGTCGCCGGCGATGTCGTCCTGACTCTGGGAGCCGGAGATGTTTATAAAGTTGGAGAAAGCATCGTTGCGGCTTTGGCATGAACGGCAACTAACGGCTCGGCAGCATAATCGGTCCGGGTGCTGTTTAAGATTGAAGGCTGCAGCGCATCGAAAGCTCTTGTGATGTTTGCAATGAATCCGAACTCGCACGAAACAGGCTTGGTGCAGGAGCTCCAATCGATCTCCGGTCTGAGGGTTAAAGTCTCAGAACCGCTGGCGCGTTACACGTCCATCAAAGTAGGCGGCCCGGCGGATTATTTCATCGATGTAGAAAACGAAAACGCTTTGGCGCAACTGCTGTCGTTGTTGAGCTTGCGCGGTATGCCGTTCTGCCTCCTGGGCAATGGCAGCAACGTGTTGATCAGCGACCTCGGT
>JAICEJ010000070.1 GCA_025924215.1 Candidatus Binatia bacterium | reverse complement strand
CCACGCCCTACGGGGTGAGTTGTGGGAACAGGCAGTGGAATATCTGCACCAGGCGGGCAAGAAAGCCAGCGCCCGCTCCGCGAATCCACAGGCAACAACATACCTTGAGCAAGCCCTGGCAGCGCTCAACCATATTCCGGAAAGTCGCCAGACAATTGAAAAGGCGTTAGACATTCGAGTCGACCTCGGACCGGCTTTGATTGCTACAAGTGGTCTCGCAGCGCCTGAAGTTAAGGAAAACTACACTCGCGCACGCGTGCTGTGCGATCAGTTCGGAGAGACGCCCCAGCTGTTTCCCGTGCTCTGGGGATTGGCCCGGACGCACGATGTTCGGGGCGAGCTGAGTGTCGGCGCCGAATTAGGGGGGGAACTCTTGACGTTAGCGCAAAAAGTACAAGATCCGGGGCTGTTGCTGGAAGCTCACCACGAACTTTGGGCTAACTTATCTGCCCTCGGCGAGTTGACCACTGCGCGGCTGCACGTTGAACAAGGATTCGCGTTGTACGATCGCCGCAAGCACAGACAACACGCTTTTTTATATGGTGGACATGATCCCGGAGTTTGCTGTGCTTTCCATGCGGCGGACTTGCTATGGCAGCTCGGCTATCCCGACCAAGCCCTACAAAAAAGCCGTGACTCAGTGATAATAGCTCGCGAGCTAGCTCACTCGTCTACGCTGTCTTTCGCGTTGTCTTTTGCCGCTTGGTTCCATCAATTCCTTGGCGATCGAGACGCTGTCAAAGCGCATGTGGAGGAGCATATCGCGCTCGCGACCGTTGGTAGGGCAAATACGGAATTTTTGCGGGGATGGCTTCTAGCCGAGGAGGGCGATGTTGTGGCCGGCATAACGCAGATGTCTAAGAGTTTGGTCAATCAACAGGCGGGGCGAGTATCTCTTAGATTCGCCCATTCGGCCGCCATGATGGCGGAGGCCCTTAGAAAGTCAGCTAGAAGTTCAGAGGCGCTCAACGTAGTCACCGAGGCAATAGCCACGAGTCAACGCGGTGGTGGGCGCTATTTCGAAGCTGAACTACACCGGATTAAAGGGGAGCTGCTGCTGGGTCAGTCTCCTTGCGCAGGCGAGGCGGGGGAGAATTGTCTAGTTCAGGCCCTTGAGATTGCTAGCCGCCAGAGCGCCAAGTCGTTGGAGCTGCGCGCATCGATGAGCTTGAGTCGCCTGTGGCAGAGACAAGGCAAGCGGGACGAGGCGCGGAAACTTCTTGCGGAAATTTACGGCTGGTTTACCGAGGGGTTCGAGACAGCTGACTTGCGGGAAGCCCGAACGCTACTGGAGGAACTCTCATGACTCCACTTAATCCAACCAATATCACTGACCTGTCCGCTCGTTTCTCGGGCGTGGTCCTGCGTCCCGATCAATCCGGTTACGACGAGGTACGACGGGTACACAACGGGATGATCGATCGTCGGCCCGCGTTGATTGCCGGCTGCGTCGGCAACGCCGACATCGTTGACGCGGTAAACTTCGCGCGCACTCACGGGCTCGAATTGGCGGTGCGCGGTGGCGGTCACAACGTTGCCGGCAGAGCCGTGTGCGAGGGCGGATTGATGCTCGATCTATCGCTCATGAAGGGTATTCACGTTGATCCGGTCTGCCGCACGGCGCGTGCTCAGGGTGGCGTCACGTGGCGCGAATTCAACCGCGAGACGCAGGCACATTCGCTGGCGACGACCGGTGGCGTGATCTCCACGACCGGCATCGCCGGTCTGACACTCGGTGGCGGCCTGGGGTGGCTCATGGCCAAGTACGGCCTGGCGATGGACAACCTGCTCTCAGCGGAGGTCGTAACCGCCTCGGGTGACATCCTGCGGGCGAGCAAAGAAGAAAACGCTGATCTCTTCTGGGGGCTGCAAGGCGGGGGCGGAAACTTTGGCGCAGTCTCGTGGTTAGAGTACCGTTTGCATCCGGTGGGGACAGTCACAAGCGGGCTCCTCGCTCACCCTTTCGATTGCGCTCGCGATGTGCTGAAATTTTTCCGGGAGGTCACGTCGGGACTTCCCGACGATCTCACGATCTTCGGCGGTCTACTTCATGCGCCCGACGGCGCTCAGATCGCCGTTATCATTTTGTGCCACTGCGGTCCCCTCGCCGAAGCAGAGGCTGCCCTTCAGCCGATTAAGAAGTTCGGCACCCCGATTCTGGATTCCGTCGGTCCAACGAGCTACGAGGAGACGAATAGGATGCTGGACGCTGGATTTCCTCGGGGCGCCCTTAACTACTGGAAATCCAATTTCATGGTGGAGCTGAGCGATCAGGCCATCGACACACTCATTTCGCAGTTCGCGGCGTGCCCCTCGCCAATGAGCGGTCTATTGGTGGAGCACATCCACGGCGCAACGACGCGTGTTGGCGTTAGCGAGACGGCGTTCCCTCACCGGCAGGAGGGCTACAACTTTCTGGTGGTCTCCGAGTGGCTCGACCCGGCTGACAATGCGCAGAACATTGCGTGGGCGCGAGAGTCGTATGACGCGATGCGACCCAGCTTCTCGGCAGGGCGTTACGTAAACTATCTGGGAGACGACGACGGCGAGGACGCCGTCGCGGCAGCCTATGGGCCAAACTACCAGCGCCTACGAGCGCTGAAATCCAAATATGACCCGACTAATCTGTTCCACTTGAATCAGAATATTCGGCCTATCTGAGCAGTAAGACGAGAAGTCGCGTTATGAAGTGTCCGCGCTGCCAGCAGGAGAATCCGCTGCAGGCAAAATTTTGCCTTGAGTGCGGAACACCCCTCGCTCTCAAGTGCACTGCGTGTGGCACTGAACTCCCAGCCGCTGCAAAGTTCTGCCCCGGGTGCGCGCATCCTGTTGTCGGACCTACTCCGGTACGACCAAGATTTAATTCTCCTGAAGTTTACACCCCTAAGCATCTGGCCGAGAAGATTCTCACTTCCAAGAGCGTGCTGGAAGGAGAGCGCAAGCAGGTCACGGTCTTGTTCGCTGACATGAAGGGATCCATGGAGCTGCTTGCCGATCGTGATCCGGAAGACGCACGGAAACTCCTCGACCCAATTATCGAACACATGATGGAAGCGGTACACCGCTACGAGGGAACCGTCAATCAAGTGATGGGCGACGGCATCATGGCGTTGTTCGGCGCGCCGCTCGCCCATGAGGATCACGCGGTGCGCGCTTGTTATGCGGCGCTCAGGATGCAGGAGTCGGTAAAAAAGTATGCTGAGCAAGTTCAGAAGACCGAGGGTATTCCGGTACAGGTTCGCGTTGGCTTGAACTCGGGAGAGGTAGTCGCGCGGTCGATCGGCAGCGATCTCAAAATGGATTACACGGCAGTGGGTCAGACGACCCATCTCGCTGCGCGCATGGAGCAGATGGCGATGCCAGGATCCATCTTGATGACCAATGACACACTGCAACTGGTCGAAGGCTATGTGCAGGTGAAGTCGCTTGGTCCGGTTAATGTGAAGGGGATGAATGATCCGGTGAAGGTGCACGAGGTCACTGGGGCCGGCTTGGCGCGATCTCGCCTGCAAGCAGCCGTCACTCGAGGCCTCACTCGCTTTGTCGGGCGCACCACTGAATTCGACATGCTCTGCCAAGCGTTGGACCGAGCCAAAGCTGGGCACGGCCAAGTGGTGGCCCTTGTCGGAGAACCGGGCGTCGGCAAGTCCCGTCTGTTCTGGGAATTCACTCATTCTCGTCATACCGTTGACTGGCTTATCGTCGAAAGCGGCTCGGTCTCTTACGGCAAAGCCACCGCCTATCTTCCAGTGATCGACCTCCTCAAGGGCTACTTCGATATTCAGGATCGAGACGATGCGCGGAAAATCCGCGAGAAGGTCACCGGCAAACTACTCACTTTGGATAAGGCATTGGAATCTACTCTGCCCGCCTTTCTGGCACTCTTAGATGTGCCCTTTAGCGACGTAGGCTGGGAGACATCGGATCCTCCCCAGCGTCGTCAGCGTACCCTGGAAGCGATCAAGCATTTGCTTCTGCGGGAGAGCCAGGTTCAGCCGGTCCTCCTCGTTTTCGAAGATCTGCACTGGATCGATTCCGAGACCCAGGCGGTGCTGGAGAGCTTAGTGGAAAGTCTGCCGACGAGCAGGCTGCTCCTCCTGGTAAACTATCGTCCAGAATACCGGCATCGTTGGGCAATCAAGAGATACTACAGCCAACTGAGGATCGATCCGCTGCCGCCGGAAGGCGCCGGCGAACTGCTCCAGGCCCTCCTGGGGCGAGACACAAGCCTGCTGCCACTCAAGCTACTGTTAATCGAGCGAACCGAGGGGAATCCATTCTTCCTGGAGGAAACTGTTCGGACACTCGTAGAGACAAAAGTTCTGATCGGTGAGCGAGGAAGTTATTTTTTGGCTAAACCGATTGAGAGGACCCAGGTACCGGCAACGGTCCAAGCCGTGCTGGCAGCTCGAATTGACCGACTACTGCCCGCGGATAAGCTTCTCCTTCAGTCAGCATCTGTTATCGGCAAGGATTTCTCTTTCGCTCTGCTCCAGGCGATCGCGGAGTTAACCGACGAGCCTCTCCGTCGGGGTCTGACGCATCTACAAGCCGCGGAGTTTCTCTTCGAAACCGATTTCTTTCCCGACCTCGAATATACTTTCAAACACGCTCTCACTCACGAGGTCGCTTATAAGTCACTGCTTCGCTCGAGCCGGCAGAACTGCCACGAGCGCATCGCGCGGATCCTGGAGCAGCGGTTCCCCAATGTTGCCGAGACTCAGCCCCAACTCTTGGCGCATCACTATACGGAAGCAGGTTTCGGCGTTCAGGCAATTCCCTATTGGCAGCGAGCGGGTGAGAGAGCCAACGAGCGGGCTGCACATGCTGAGGCCATCAGTTACTTCAGCAAGGGACTAGAATTGCTCAAGGCGGCTCCAGATACCTGTGAATGTTTGCAGCGCAAATTGTCGTTATACACTCTCCTCGGGCGGACTCTGAAAGACGCAAGGGGCTATGGCGATCCGGAAGTGGAACAAGCCTATACGCGAGCGCGGGAGCTGTGTAGACATATAGGCGAGGCACCGCAGCTCTTCTCCACCCTGTTGGGGTTGTCGATCTATTTCGTTGTTCGGGCGGAATTGCAGACCGCCCGTGAGCTCGGGGAACAGCTTCTCGAGATGGCGCAGCGTGTAGACGATTCAGTGCTCTGGGTTGAGGCGCACTATGCTATGGGCGTCACTTGTTTTTGGATGGGAGAGTTCGATCCCGCTCGCGAGCATCTGGAGCAGGGGATTGCGCACTACGATGAGCGGAGACACCGCTCTCACATTGCGCTGTTCGGGCAAGACGAGGGCGTAATTTGCCTCTGTCGAGCGGCCGTCGCCCTCTGGTATCTCGGCTACCCGGACCAGGCACTTACGAGGGGCACTGAGGCCTTGGCCTTGGCCAAAAGGCTGTCCCACCCGGCCAGCTTAGCCTATGCGACCTATTGGGTTTCTTTCCTCTATCATCAATGTCGCGACATCCAGAAAACCCGCGAGTTGACGGATATCGCCATGGCGCTCTCGACGGAGCACGGCTTTGCTTTTTGGCCTCCCCTAGCGGCGGTCTTGCAAGGTTGGGTGTTAAGCAAGGAAGGCCAAGTGGCAGAAGGAATCGTCCGAATGCGCCAGAGTCTTGAGGCCCTTCAAATTGGCGGGACAGAAGTCCCACGGCCGCACGCTCTCGGTCTCCTGGCCGACGCATACAAACAAGCGAGACAGGTCAGGGAGGGACTTTCGGTATTGGACGACGCCCTCGCGGCGGTGAACAAGAGCGGGAGTCGCTGGGCGGAGGCAGAGTTGCGTCTGCTCAAGGGTGAGCTGCTCATAGAGAAAACTGTCTTTGACTCGCAGCAAGCAGAAATCTGCCTTAACCAGGCCCTTGTGGTAGCCCGTGGTCAAGAGGCAAAGTCGCTGGAGTTGCGCGTAACGATGAGTTTGAGCCGGTTATGGCACAACGAAGGTAAGAAGATCGAAGCGCGACAATTGCTTGGGGGTATTTACAGTTGGTTCACGGAAGGCTTTGACACAGCAGACTTGAAAGATGCAAAGGCACTGCTTGATGAGCTTACGTGATTGAGGAGTGGACGAACAATTTTAGATTTGCGATTTGGATTTTAGATTGGGAGAAACTATGAATCGAAGGCTTATGATCGTTCTGTTGCCCGCTATCGTAATGACGATTCTTCTATTTACTGGCCCACTCTTTGCTGCATCCGCGCCGCACAAAGCCATCTTTACCTTCGGCGGTCTCAACGAGCGCAGCGGTGTGCTGTTCGTCGCCCGCGACGCCGGCATATTTCAGAAACATGGGCTCGATGCCACCGTGGTGAACGTTCGCAACGCCGCCGTTGGCATGTCGGCCCTAGCTTCGGGCGAAACACAGTTTCATGTGGGTTCCGCCACCGGCTCTTCGATCGGCGCCATGGCCGGCGGAGTCGATTTGGCGTTCATCGCCGGTCTCATCAATAAACTCGACGGCACCTTCGTCGTCGCGCCGAAGATTCGCGCGCCGGAGGATCTCAAAGGCAAAAGAATCGGCGTGCAGAGCATCGGCGGCGGTGTCTGGATGTTTACCATGCTGGCATTCGAAAAATGGGGGCTCAACCCTGAGCGTGACAACATTCAGTTTAGAGTGCTTGGCGATCAGTCGGTGATTGCCCAGGCGATAACTCAAGGAATCGTCGACGGCGCCTATCTGGGCTATACGTTTGGCGCGCAGATGGAACGCCAGGGCTACCGGATATTGGCCGATCTGGCCACAATCGGCGTGCCCTATCAAGGTCTTGGCGTCATGGCCAAGCGTGGACTCGTCGATCGTACGCCGGAAATTGCCGAGAAAGCTTTGCGCGCAATGGTGGAGTCCATCGGCTTCATCAACAATCCTGCGAACAGAGCGGTGGTTCTAAAAAGCTTGAGCAAGGAACTGCGCCTGTCGAAACCTGAGGATGCCCAGGCCGGCTACGAGGTGATGCGCACCCTTTATGACCGGCGTATCTATCCCAATGCCGAGGGGCTGCGAAATGTAATCCGCTTACTGGGTAACAGCAGCGAGCAACTGAGGAAAGTAAAAGTCGATAATATCGTCGATGATCGGATCGTCCGCAAACTTGAAAAAGAGGGTCTGTTCTGATCGGGTGTCGTGCTGTGAACGTGTTCGTGATCGTGACGGTGAATGCGAAAAGTTCGGATCACGAAAACGTGACACGAACACGGCTTTGAATACCCGCAATCTTGACGGTTCAATAGGTGCGGTGATACAGCTTCAATAGATGGAACTCAAACGCAATCCCAATATCAGGTGACACACAAGGAGGGACGTTATGGCTGGCAATGGTGATAATGCGGGCTTCGAAGTAATCATCTCTTCCGACTCTCATGTAATGGAGCCGTCTGAGATCTTGGTTGAGCGGGTACCGAAGGGTTTTAAAGACCAGGCGCCGCGTTTTCCCCAGTTGAAACTCGGTGAGAGTTTTCAAACTCATCCCGGAGGTTCGGATCCGACGCACCGAATCACCGAGATGGAAACCGACGGCGTCAGCGCTGAAATCTTGTACCCGACGTATCTTCTGCCACACTTTGCTATGGACGATGCCAAGCTGCAAGCCGCCTGTTTCCGGGCCTATAACGATTGGCTGATCGATTATTGCAGCACATCGCCCAAGCGTTTGCTCGGCATCGCGGCCATTTCGGTTTACGACATCGACGAAGCGGTGAAAGAGCTTGAACGCTGCGCCAAGGCCGGTGTGAAGGGCTCGATCATCTGGCAAGCGCCGCATCCGGACTTGCCGTTTCATTCGGAGCATTACAACAAATTCTGGGAAGCGTCTCAGGCGCTGGATTTGCCGGTACACTTGCACATACTGACCGGGCACGGCTACCACAAGGAGTCGGTGTTCGGCAACAAAAGAACCGGAGTCGAGGCCTACCGCGGCAGCGTCAATTTGAAACTCAAGGAGATTATTGACGCCTTCTTTGAATTGATCTTCTACGGCGTGCTGGAGCGTTATCCCAAGCTCAAGTTCGTCAGCGTAGAAAATGAGATCGGCTGGATGCCCTTCATGCTGCAGCAGTGGGATTATTATTACAGGAGGTTCCGCGGCGTGAATCCTCTGCCGATCACCAAGGATCCCAGCGAATTTTTCAAGACTCAGATCTTTGGCACTTTCTTCCGCGACACCGCCGCCGGTCACAGTTTCGAATGGTGGGGCCAGGACAACTGCATGTGGTCGAACGACTATCCGCATGGCAATTCAACTTGGCCGGAGTCGCGCAAGTATATCGACCGCGATCTCGGCCACTTGCCGCCGGAGGTCCGTAAAAAGCTGGTTTATTCGAACGTCAAAGATCTCTATGACATCGACATAGCCCACCCGGTGCAGTAGGAGCGCGGTTTGCTGATGTGAACGATCGGCGCGCTTGTGGACTGAAAGGTCTACCTGCGCGCCTTTTTTTCGGGCAAATAAAAGATGATTTTCTCCGGGTAAAGACGCAAAGCTCGCACACGGGGCGGTCCCGGAATTATTTTCTTTGCGCCCTTGGCGTCTTAGCGCGACTAATCTTTGACCGTTTCGTTTCCTTGAAGGGACAAAAATAAATCTAGCAATCGGAGGTTTTATGCCGGCACGGTATGGTTCCGATGTGGTCGTCGAACTGCTCAAAGTTCTCGGCATCGAATACGTCGCGCTCAATCCGGGCTCGAGCTTTCGCGGTATCCATGATTCTCTGGTGAATTACGAAAGCGGCCGCACGCCGAATCCGGAAATGATTCTGTGCTGCCACGAAGAGATCGCCGTGGCGGTGGCGCACGGCTACGCTAAGGCGACCGGAAAAATTATGCCGGCCATCGTGCACAACGTCGTCGGCCTGCAGCACGCTTCCATGGCAATTTACAATGCCTGGTGCGACCACACCCCGGTCATGGTCATGGGCGGCACCGGGCCGATGAACTCGAGCAAGCGACGGCCTTGGATCGACTGGATTCACACCGCGCAGGTGCAAGGCAATCTGGTGCGCGACTTCGTCAAGTGGGACGACCAACCCGTGGGAGTCGAAGCTTTTCCGTCGTCGATCATGCGCGGCTATCGCATCGCCATGAGCGATCCCGGCGGTCCGGTCTACCTCTGTTTCGACGTGACCGATCAGGAGGCGGGGATCGATAAGGAAATTCCGCTGCCCGATCCGAGACGATTTCGTCCAGCGGCGCCCCTGCAAGCGGATCACGACGCGATCAAAGAAGCCGCTCAGCTACTCTCGACGGCGCAAAATCCGGTGATCCTTGCCGATTACGTCGGGCGCAATAACGAAGCGGTGATGAGTCTAGTGGCGCTGGCCGACCTGTTGTCGATTCCGGTAATCGATTTCGGCGCGCGCTTGAACTTTCCCAACACTCATTCTTTGAACCTCACCGGCAGAAACCGTGAACTGATCGCCAACGCTGATGTGATTATGGGTTTGGACATGACTGATCTTTACGGCGCGCTGGTGCGCTCGGATCCCAACACGCACGCGAACGTTCCAGCGACAAAACCCGGCTGCAAAGTGATCAACGTCACGCTCAAAGACATCGTAGTTCGTAGCTGGACGAGCGACTTTCAGGAACTGGCCCCTGTGGACGTGCCGATCGTCGCTAATACCAGAGTCTTTCTCCCCGCCCTCGCCGAAGAAATCAAAAAACAAGGAAAGTCTTCCAAGAGCGTGGTCGACGACCGGCGCAAAGCGATGGCGGGCCAGCATGAAGAAGTGCACGCGCGCTGGCAGGCCGACTTGAAGAAGCGTTGGGATGAGCGGCCCATCGCGCCACCCCGTCTCGCTTACGAAATTTGGGAAGCGCTGAAAAAAGAAGATTGGCTACTGGTCGCCGGAGCTTTTCGCGGCTGGCCAAGCCGGCTATGGACCTGGGACAAGCCCGGACTGTTTCTCGGCGGCTATGGCGGCGGCGGCTTGGGATATGGGCCGGCTGCATCTGTCGGCGCTTCTCTGCCGTACCGCGGCACGGGCAAGATCTGCGTCAACCTGCAGCGCGACGGCGAGATGCTGTACACGCCAAGTGCCCTGTGGACTGCCGCCAACACCGGCGTGCCGCTGCTGACAGTGATGACCAATAACCGTGTTTACTACAATGACGTGGAGCATCAAGAAAAAGTTGCGATTCATCGCGGCCGGCCGGTGGAAAACAAACTCGTGGGTATGGAGATGGCCAAGCCTCCGGTAGATTTTGCCAACCTGGCCCGCACCTTTAGTGTTCATGGGGAGGGACCGATCACCGAACCGGAACAGATTCGGCCGGCGGTGGAAAGGGCGATCAAGGTCATCAAAGAAGAGAAGCGGCCGGCGTTGGTCGATGTTTATATGCAGATGGTATAACTCAGAAGGGTTCCAATCGTTCAAGCCGTTCCAATCGTTCCAGTCGTTACAAAAGACGAAACAGGCGAAAACCGCAAGCTTCTGTGAACATGGGATTGGAACCATCCAGGTAACTGTGGATACAAGAGCCATAGGATAGGACACCGCGCTAACTTGGGGGATGTTTCATGACTGGACACAAGTTCATAGTCGTCGCTTTATTTGCAATCGTCTGTTTGGCTTTCGCGCAACTTGCTTTTTCGCAGACTAAACCGCTCAAAAAAATCCGTGTGGGCGTCCCGTCCGTCGGCATGGGCAACATCATTATTTTCGTCACCAAAGAGGGGAAGCTGTTCGAGAAGTACGGGCTTGACGCCGAGGTCATCACGGTCATGGGTTCGGGGATCGGCTCTAAAGCTTTGATCAGTGGCAACCTGGACGTTATTCCCATCGCCACACCCACTGTCATCGCGGCCAATCTCGCGGGAGCCGACATGGCGATTTTGGCGCACACGATGCCTGCTGTGGTTCACGCCCTGATGGTACGGACCGATATTAAAAAACCGGAGGATTTGAAAGGCAAAAAGATCGGCGTCTCCAGCTTGGGATCGTTGACGGATTTTTTGGTCCGCTCGATCGCAAAAAAGAAGGGACTTAATCCTGATCGCGACATCACTCTTATCACCACCGGCGGCAGCGATACCGAACGAGTTATGGCGCTGAAGGCTGGCGCGGTCGAGGGTACAGCGGTGTCCCATCCCGGCTATGGCTTAGCGCGAAAAATGGGGTTTAGCATGCTATGGGATTCCGCCAAGGAACTCGACTACCCGTGGATGGAAATCACCACGCGCCGGGCGGCGATTAAAAAAGATCGGGAACTGGTCACCAATTACATGAAGGCGCACCTAGAAGGCATCGCGTTGTTCAAAACCAACCGCGATTTCGGCATCAAAGTCATCAAAAAGTACCTGAAAACGCCTGATGATGATTTGGTTAGTGAATCTTACGACATCTTTTCAAAAATGTTTCTTCCCACGCCGTATCCCAATCATCCTGGGATGAAGATCAGCTACGAGTATGTCGCCATGACTCGCAACGACATCTGGAACCACAAACCCGAGGAGTTCACCGATCCGAGTTTTGTCACGGAGTTGGATAAGAGCGGCTTCATCAAGAGGCTCTACGAGAAGTGAGTCAGAGCGCAAGATCTGATGGGAAGAGATTAAGACCTTCTCGAGAGACGTGGTCTAGTCTGAATTTGGACGGTAGAGGTGGGGTGCCTCAGGACGCAGCAAGTGACGTTATCGCAGTAATGAACTCCAGCAGAAAACGTGAGCCCATATCTACCGGGAGTCGTCTTTGTGGATACAAAAACAGGAGTGAGAGCCCACTGGGGCTCGCCTTTGGCACACGCTGGAGCTCTGTGTCTCAAATTTCGGACGCTGCTCCGAAAAAACGCCGAATCTCCACGATTTGTCTCTCAGTTCAATGGCATATGCTTTGCCCTGAAATCGCGTTAGAAACAACCTATGCAAAATCGAATGGAGGTATTTTCCTATGAATAATGATGTATTCACAGGGCAATGGACGCAGTTGCGCGGATCACTGAAATCTTGGTGGGGTAGACTGACTGATGATGATCTCGATCGAATCGGCGGTCAAAAAGACCGGTTGGTGGGACTAGTTCAAGAGAAATACGGACAAACGCGCGAACAGGCAGAACGTGAGGTAGAGCAACGCCTGAGAGAATACGGCGACGGCGAAGGAATCGGAGCTAAGCTAAAAACTGGCGCCAGCGAAATCGGATCGAACTTATCAAGTAAAGCGAGAGAGGCGTCCAGTGCGGTATCGAGCAGGGTGGATTCCGCGCGCGCCTATTTACATGACAGAAGCGGAAACGAACTGCTAGATGACCTGCTCGACGCGGTTCAGAGATATCCGATTCACGCCTGCTTCGTAGGACTCGGTGTGGGCTATATCTTGGGAAAAGGCGTTACCGGTGCCGCCAACTTGGAAAGATTAGGTCGCCAAAAGAAAGATGAATTATTGGGATTGGTTGGGGAGACATACCAGCAAACGCGCGCCGCCGCCGAACGGCAAGCGGAGCAATTCAGCGGCGGCGACATGGCCGCTAAGCTGAAAGCCGGCGCCAGTGGTTTGAGAGAAAATTTATCGAAAAAAGCTGGTGAAGCCGTAGACCGGTTGTCGCCTACCGTGGATTCGGCGCGTTCTTATGTTCGGGGCACAAACCTGGACGACTTCATGGGAGACCTGCGCAACGTTATCCGGAAATATCCGATTTATTCCTGCTTGGCAGGTTTGGCTGTCGGTGTTTTAGTCAAAGGCAGTGTCGGCTCGCGTGATGATTACTAACATCACCCGAGGGGCAGTACGCGGTAGCTAAACCTATCGTATTCGTGGGAGGCTGCGCGGATGCAGCCTCCCAGCACGTCAATCGGTCCTTGCATCGCTCATGTCCGGAGCAGTGCAAAGCAACTGAACAACGCCGGTGAATCATGCCCTCGCAGGAAAAAAAGAAGACCCGAGGAGCCAAGAAGGTGCGCAAGGCAGGAAAGAAACAGCGCCGCGAGAAGATTAGCAAGTCCGGCAAACCCAAAGCCTAGCTTTCGCAGATCGGCTCCGCAGATTATGTAAGCGGTGGAAGGCTGAGGAGATCGCGTATTCGTTACGGAACGTGATTCCGAGAGCGTGAAAACCCGCGCGCATTCGCGCCGCGTAGATCCAATGATCTTGGAGCGCAGATGTTGTAGATAGCAACTCTCTCCAATAAACCAGTTCAGAATTGTTAAAAATCACACCGCTTGTTTGCCCGAGTGGACGGCATCAGCCGCGACATCGAAAAGTTTTCGCTCACGCAACCAAGCCTGGGTCTTGTCAAAAATGGCCTGGGTGTAGGGCTGCGTCACTACACGCTCGCCGACACCGAAACGCCGAACATCGACTTTATCGCGGAAGCGTTCGGGAATCTCGTTGATGAAGTAGTGCTTGTACCGCTCCGGTTCGAAATCGATATCAGTTTGGGCTCTGATCAGGGAACGCATATAGCGCTCAACGTTCTCTTCATCTGCATCAGACGGAAACATAAACGCCATCATGAACGTCGTGGAAACGATTCTCCGAAATCCATGCTGCTCCAACAGGTACAGCTGCGGTCCCCAGGCATTCACCGCAGGTACTTTCCGGGCCAGAGCCGCATCGACCCGAGACCAGGAGGTCCCAACGAACTTGAGCGCGATATCCTTCCGCGGCAGAAAAACTTCTAAGGCTTGCAGCGCCGAGAAATGGCTTCCCGAATGATACCCCACGGCAATTTCTTTTCCTGCCAGATCTCCGGGCTGGGATATGCGGGAATCGTCCGGCACCACGATGGCCGCCTCACAAACGCTGTAAGCGTCCGCCCACATAACCCCTTCTTCAAGCTTCGCGGCCTGATTGATGGTCCAGTGACAAGCGCAGCTGACATCGCCTGCGTTTTTCCCCTTGCGCCCGTGTCCTTCGGCATAACGCTCGAATGCGCCAAAACGGTTATCGGCGAGTGATCCGCTTGCATGTACAGTGGCGAGCGGGGGCGTGTTCTTGCGGCTTCCTTCTACATTGAGTTCATAATCGAGACCTTCTTCGCGGAAATAGCCCCTTTCGTCGGCCACCCAATCGTTGAGCCTGCCATGCGGCTGGATGATAAATTTTGCCATAGGAGTTATCTCCTCTCTCTAGATGCTAATTCAGCGCTCGACAGCTTTGCAAATGCCGCAATTACTCTGACGGAAAAAGCAAGAGACTGCTTGAAAGGTCAAGCTTGCTCGACGCGAGCGATTGAGTTTTGACCGCAGTTAACTGTCCTTGATATTCGACCGACCTGATAAAGGCGGAAGCCAGACTTCGATCTTGCCCGGCGCGGCATGTTGGAATTTTCTGCCGTCACGCTCAAGCAGCTGAAGTGAGATCGGGAAGCCGCGTTTACGAAGCTCCGCCTCGATGAGAAACTTTACGGTATT
>JAICEJ010000069.1 GCA_025924215.1 Candidatus Binatia bacterium | reverse complement strand
TAAGCAATGCCTACCTTGACTCCTCAGAAATCGCAAGGTACAACCAATATCCAATATCATTTATCGCGGGGTGGAGCAGTCTGGCAGCTCGCAAGGCTCATAACCTTGAGGTCCCGGGTTCAAATCCCGGCCCCGCAACCACAAAGGAGGCTCCATGAGCCTCTTTTTTTTCAGTCAAAATAAGCCGCGAAGACTAATGCACAAGCCCATTCGGGATCTAACCTCCCGCTATGCTAATTGGATTGAACGTTTGCTCTCTATAAGTTATATGCTCACGTCTCTCGCCATATGGATTTTGCTGATTCTTTTCACACCCGCAGCAGCATCGAACCACTACACGGAAAAGCAGCTTGATGCGCTGGAGGCGCGAGTCGGCAAGATCTTCTGGATATCAGCGGTTGAAGGAAAGCTCCCGTCCTTCGTGAGATCTCCGACTTCTAATGCATCGGCATTCGACCCGGGAGCTAACGAATCCTTTGAAATTACTGAACTGGTCGGGCGGAAAGCGAGAAATCCTTATTACAAAGTAAAGTTTGAATCAGGAGCGGAGGGATATATTCATGCGCAAGCTTTTCACGAACAGTTTAACGCCACAATCCTCACAACTGATCCGCTAGCTGATGAAAAAAAGGCTTTGGAGGAAAAGAACCAAGCGGAAAAGGCGCGAATAGAATGGATTCAGAGTCAGCCTTGGTCGGCGGCCGTAAAGGAATCGGCCATCAAAGGCCAAGCCGTGCCTGGGATGACCATGGGTGAGGTCAAAAGAGTTGTTGGTGATCCCCGACGGGTAAGTCGCATTAAAGGTCCGCAACATACAAGTGAGGAGCATTGGTTTTATCCGGACGGCACCCTGCTGATATTCCGCAACGGCGCGCTCAATCGCTTAGAAAGGACAAAAACAAACACGCGTTGATTACTGCGTCACAGTTCCAGACTCAGAGTTTCTTCAGTCTTCCTTGACGTTGTCGTTCGGTTTTGGCAAGCCGCTTTGGGTTTCCCTTCTTGTTCGGCCGGCGCTCGCCTTCGTGGCTCCCGCCCTCTGCTGTTAATTCCAGATTGCGTAAGATTCGGCTGAACTCATCTGCATAAACTGCGGCTGCGCCAAACTTTTCTACCGCCCTCCGCACCTCACGATCGGAAGTAACTACAACACATCCGCTCCCTTTTGCTCGCGCCAGCCGAACGATGACGCTGTCGGCCTTCTCTCCCTGGCGGGAAAAAACAATCCGGACTCCATGTTTGTTTTCTGAGACCTCGTCGATCAGGCCCGTTTTCCAGCCATCGAACACGAGGACGACAGTATGACCCCGCACTTGTTGGTAAACCGAAAGGCGTTGCACCAGCCAGTTTCTTTGGTGCTCAAGGTCACCTCTTAAACTGCGCTCGCTACCGATTAGATTGTATCCGTCGATGATGATGTTCATGGAAATACCCCTACACTCACGATTAGAGGGCTTTTTGAAATGGTTGTCAAAATTGGAAAAACCAGGTAAAACCAGTGCGATTTTACCATGGAGGATCACGGAAGTTGCCCATTTTGATTAAAAAAGCCAAGCGAATTAACGATTTACCGCCTTATCTGTTTGCCGAAATCGACCGGCGAAAACGTGAGGCGCTAGCCCGGGGTGTCGACCTAATCGACTTAGGCATCGGGGATCCGGACATCCCCACTCCGACGGCGGTTGTCGAGAAGCTGATTGAAAGGGCCACTGTGCCGGTAAACCATCGTTATCCGAATAGTTCAGGTCTGCCTGAGTTTCGTCAAGCAGTGGCGAATTGGTATCAGCGGCGTTTCGGTGTAAAGCTCGATGCCGGGAAAGAGGTCGTATCACTGATCGGCTCCAAAGAAGGGATCGGAAACATGGCTGTAGCCTACGTCGATCCCGGCGACATTGTCCTGGTGGCCAGTCCCTGTTACCCGGTCTATCATATTGGCACAGCGTTTAGCGGCGGCCGAAACTACTTTTTGCCGTTAAAAAAAGAAAACCAGTTTCTACCCGACTTGGATTCCATCCCCGGTGACATCGCCAAACAGGCTAAACTCCTTTGGATCAACTATCCCAACAATCCCACTGCGGCGATCGCCGACCGGGATTTCTATAAAAGAGTCATCGATTTCGCCACCAAGAACGAGGTCATCGTCTGCCACGATGCTGCATACACAGAAATGGGTTTCGACGGATATCGGCCGATGAGTTTTCTCGAAGTCGAGGGGGCGAGAGAGGTCGGTATTGAATTCCACTCATTGTCAAAGACATTCAATATGACCGGATGGCGCATCGGTATGGCGGTCGGTAACGCGGACATCGTCAGCGGGTTGGCACAAGCGAAGTCCAACCTCGATTCCGGTATTTTCCAAGCGATCCAAGAAGCCGGTATCGAGGCGTTGAAACTGGGCGACAGCATCATCGAGCCCTCCAGAAAAATTTACCAAGAGCGGCGCGACATACTCGTTTCTGGATTGCGCGCGATAGGACTGGACTGCGAAAAACCTCGCGCGACCTTCTACGTCTGGGTGGCTACTCCGAAGGGCCTGTCTTCCGCTGAATTTACGGCTAAACTACTGGACGAAGCGGGCGTTGTAACCACTCCCGGAAACGGCTTTGGCGATGCCGGTGAGGGTTATGTCCGCTTTACGGTATGTGTCGATCAGCAACGTTTGAAGGAGGTGGCGGAAAGAATCCGGCAGGTCAGTCTTTAGGATTGTTCCACCAAGGGCATCATGGCAACTGCGGTCGCACATCAGGTCTACATCGGGATCGGCTCCAACCTCGGCAAGAAGAAAGACAACTTTCTCGAGGCGCTAGACCGGTTAGCGAAGCTTCCCGATACGAAAATCTTGAAGGAATCTTCTCTTTATGAAAGTGAGCCCTTGGGAGATTCCCAGGATTGGTATGTTAACGGCGCCATCGAAATAGAAACTAAGTTCAAACCCGAGATGCTGCTCAAGAAATTCAAAAACATTGAACGGGCTATGGGACGAAAGAAGGTCAAGAAACGCTGGGGCGCTCGCATCATCGATTTAGATATCTTGCTCTACGATGCATTGGTGATGAAGAAAAAAAACTTGCACATACCCCACCCCGAAATGCCGAACCGAAAATTCGTTTTGATACCGCTCAGTGAAATCGCCCCTCAAGTAATTCACCCGGAGCTCGGGGTCACGATCTCAGAGCTACTTGTCAATGTCAAAGACGACCAAAAAATCCATCTCTTTCACCCTTGAGAGTGGAGCCAACCCCTGTTAGACAAACCACAGTGTTACTTCGCTTGCTTCTATTTGTCGTCGTCGCGTGGATTGTAATTACCGCCATGCGAGCCTATTTGGTCGCCCGCAAGAGCTCGACGCGCAACCCCAACTTGGCCAAACCTAGGGGAGAAGAGATGGTGTTGGATCCGCAATGCCAGAGCTATGTTCCAAAGAGCGAGGCGTTATTACGAAAAGGAAATTACTATTGTAGCGAGAAATGCGCTGCATTGCATCTAACTGGCTAGCCCCGATAAAATTTTGTCCTGCACCCCGTCAAACGCGCCGTTTGACATCACCAGTATGATATCGCCCGCGCTGGCATGGGCCGCGACATGAGCGGCAATATTATCCGCGCCGTTGATCACTATCCCCTGCTCGTGCCCGGCGGATTGATTGATCGATTCCACGACACGCTCCACCGATAATCGTTCTGCTTCGGGAATCTTCTCGGGCTGATGAAGGCCGGAAACGACAACCCGGTCCGCCAGAGACAATGACAGGGCGAACTCCCGCTCGAAGATGTTGCGCCGGCTGGTGTTGCTCCGCGGTTCGAAAACCGCCCACAGCCGTCGCCCGGTGAAGGCGTCCTTCACGGCTTTGATGGTTTCCGCAACCGCGGTCGGGTGATGCGCAAAGTCGTCTATGACTAAAACGCCGCGGCTCTCGCCTTTAAACTCCTGCCTCCGTTTGACGCCTGAAAAAGAGGCGAAGCCCTCGAGCAGTTTGCTCCGGTCCATTCCTAATTCTCGGGCCAAAACATAGACACCCAAGGCATTCTTCACGTTATGCCGGCCGATGGCGCCAAGCTCCACCGTGCCCTCACTGTTTCTTCTAAAGCACGGATCAAAGTAACTCCGACGCCCTTCGGTTCGGACACCGCGCACCGTCCAATCACAATCGTCGTCATCGCCATACGATACGTTCCGGCAGGAACCGGCTTTCACGACTTCTCGCGATGCAGGATAATCGTAGCAGGCAACTAGCATCCCGCTGGCGGGAATGAGCCGAGCCAGAGATCGAAAAGCTTCCTTCAGGTGATCCAAATCGCGATAGATGTCTGCGTGATCAAATTCTACGCTGGTAAGAATGACGCTTTGCGGGCGGTAGTGGAGAAACTTGGGGCCTTTATCAAAGAAGGCGCTGTCGTACTCGTCGCCCTCCAAGACCACGTGATCGCACTCACCTGGATCCCAGCCGCTGCCAAAATTAAGCGGCACGCCGCCGACAAAAAACCCCGGATTAAGGCCGGCGCATTTCAGCACCCAAGCCGCCAAAGCTGTCGTGGTCGTTTTGCCGTGTGTGCCAGTGACAACGATAGACTGGCGCGCGCCGATCAAGAATTTTCCGAGAGCTTGCGGGAATGAAATATAGGGAATCTTGCCGTCCAGAACAGCTTCTGCTTCAGGATTGCCCCGCGAAACAGCGTTGCCAATAATCACCAAATCAGGCCGATCGGCAAGATGTTGCGCGTTGAATCCGTTTTGTACATCGATTCCTGCTTGCGCCAGATAGGTGCTCATCGGCGGATAAACATTCTGATCCGAGCCGGTGACACGATATCCCTGACCCTTAAGAAGACCCGCCAATGACGCCATCCCGACTCCGCATATGGCTATTAAATGTATGTGACTTCCTGTGGCTGGTAGTTCGTTCATGGATTGATTGCCTGCATAATCAGATCGTGAATCTTCGGTCGAAACTGTTTAATTTTTTCATTGTTTCGATTTGGGTGAACGCGATTGGTCAGTAGAATGATATGACAATTCTTCTCCAAGTCCCACCAGAGCGAGGTGCCAGTGAATCCAAGGTGCCCGACGGACCTGCGCGAGAAGTGCATTCCGCTGGAGGAGTTTTTCGGCGAAGGAGTGTCCCAACCCAATGCATGGGTGAAATGAGGTACGGAATCATCCTTGGTAAAAAACTCTTGAACCAAGCGCTGCGGCAGGAATGAATCGCAACCGCGCAGGCAGCGATCCAACTGAGCCACAAGTGTATGAATGTCGTGCGCGGAGGAGAACAAACCGGCGTGCCCGGCAACCCCGCCCATTGCAAAAGCGTTATCATCGTGCACTTCGCCACAGAGAACTCTCTTCCGCCAAGGGCAAAGTTCTGTCGGCGCGAACTCATCCTCTTTAGGTTGATTTCGCCATGTTGGAAATTGCGTCAAGTCGCGAAAAGTTGTCGAACGTAATTTCAACGGCTGGGAAATCCGCTGATGAAAGAAGGCGTCTAAATGCGCACCGCTGATCGTTTCGATTATTTCGCCGAGGACCATGAATCCAAGGTCGCTGTAAACGGCTTGCGTCCCCGGCTCGCTTAATGGGGCTTCGCGATGGACTTGTTCTAGAATGTAGTTTTTAGCCGCGTAACTTCCGATGAATCCGATTTTTCCACTCATTGCGCAGTGGATCGCGTCCTCATAGTAGGGTTTCCAGGCAGGCAGGCCGGATGTATGATTTAGCAAGTGGCGTATTTTTGTTCGGTTGTTTGCGACCGGACGAAAGGTCGGCACAAGTTGACTTACCTGATCGTCAAGTTGGACTTTATTGTCATTGACCAGGAGCATGATTGCGAGCGTCGTCGCTAAGGGCTTGGTTAAGGATGCGAGGTCAAAAATCGTCGACGAGCGCATAGGAGTCCTATCGGGAAGCAAATTGCGCCATCCAAAAGCTCTTTCATAAATCACATCTTCTCCACGACCGATTAACAGTACGGCGCCGGGAAATACACCCTGCTTGACTGCTTCCTCAGTCGCGTTTTCAACGGCATGAAAATCGATGGTCATTAAATCGACTTTGGTTGGCGGGCCGGCGGAGGCTAGGGAAAAATGCTTTTCTAATCTTAAGCCACTGGCGATTCGACCAGCGAAAGAGATCGGCGGTTTCCGTCGAGTATCATTTTGACCCCGAACGGTAGGGTTATGTGCTCGCTTCCATGTCCAGCCGGCATGCCCGTTAACACCGGATAAGGAGCCTGCGCAAACATCTCAGCAATGATTTGCACGACGCTCCTAGGCCCTTCGGCTTCACAGTCGGTGAAATCGCCGAAAACCAAGCCAGCGAGGTGATCGAGTTTTCCAGCCATCTTCAAATGCGTCAGCATTCGCTCTATTCGATAAGGCCGTTCACCAACGTCTTCTAAAAACAACAGTTTGCCATCGGTTTGGATCTCGTAGGGCGTCCCGAGCGTTGTTACTAAAACAGACAAACAGCCCCCCATCATCTCACCGTCGGCTTTTCCGGTGCGTATGACCTCGCCTAACTCGATTTGCCATTCCGATTTGGCACCGGTCAACAAGCCCCAGAAACCCTCTTGAGTACGGTCGCTAAGTCCGCGCACCAACTCCATCGCAACCATCGGTGCATGGAATGTTACCATGCCAAACCGGCTATTGATCCAGTTCAGCAGAAACGTAATATCGCTATACCCGGCAAAAATCTTCGGAGCAGGACGAAAATTTGACTGTATCAAATAGGGCAAAAGTTGTGCTGAACCAAACCCACCACGAGCGCAGAAGATGGCGTTAATATCGCTTCGTTGAAAAAAATCAATTAGGTCATCTGCTCGGTTTCGTTCGTCTCCGGCAAGATAACCCTTGCTGTCGAGGATCCGGGAGGACAACTCGACTTCAAAGCCCCGGTCTCGAATCGCCTGTACTCCCCTAAGCAGAGCATCTTGTTCAACACAGCCGGCCGGTGCCATGACGCCGATGCGGTGCCCTGGCCGTAACCTGGCTGGTTTTCTAAGCGTCACTTACTTATTCACAACCTCTCGCACACTCTTCAACGCCGTGCGCTGTTTTGCCTGTGGATAACTACGCATCGTTTGCTAGAACTGCCGGCGGGAAAGCCCATGAGCATCGAATATAGTGACAAAAAACCCTTAAATTCACAAGCTATTTTTCCACATGAGGCGGTAACCCAGGGGTCATCAAGTGCGGCAATCGTTGGGTTGACATCCGCAGCTAACGCGGATAGAACTCAACTGGTTTACTGCTTCTGCCCGGTCCTCAAACTAGCTGTTCGCAGTTTATCAACACCCTTTTCAACAGCCATGAAAATCAAACCGGAACAGCTCGATAAGCTCGCCAAGCTGCTTCTTGAAAACTATAGGTCTAAGGAATTAATAAACCCTAAGTGCGAAGACACGACAATCCTGGCCAAGATCAAGGGCGTGATCAGCCACAACTTTGCCGAAGAGGAAGCTATAGAAGATGAGGCGCGCAAAGTGCTCGCGGCCCATGCTCAGGCAACTCGGGAAATGGACCATTTTAAAATGTTCCTGATTGCCAAACAGAAGTTGGCGGCCAAGAAAGGCTTTATTCTATGAGCCGACTTTCCGAAAGCCGAATCTCCCATCTAGCCCATCTGGTTGTTAGCGGACTCAAACGCGACGATTTGGCGGAGCTCCCGAACGAGGGCCGGGTACTTTCTGAAACTAAACGCGTCTTACACGAGTTTTTCGAACGGGAAGATCAGTTCGACGAGTTAGTTCGGCAAAAAATCCAATCTTTATCCCGGCATGTCCCACCGGGAAGCCGAGAATGGGACGTGTTGTACCGTAAATATCTCGAGGACGAAATGAGACGGCACAAGAACAAATGATGTTCAAACTCTTGTAATCAAAACCATCAATTTTTCGCCCGGAATCACCTTGACACGGCGGGATTCATGCTTAGATTGATACCGCTTTGGCGATCTAATTTTGCCGCTGACGCAGAGCCGGAATGCCTGAGCCCAATTCGCATTACTTTAAACAGGAAATTACTTTAAACAGGAAAGGAGGCAAAAGGTGAAAATTAGGCCTTTGCAGGATCGGATCATTGTGAAACGTATCGAGGAGGAGGAGAAGAGCAAGGGTGGCATCATCATCCCGGATACTGCCAAAGAAAAGCCACAGGAAGGAAAGGTTGTCGCCGTAGGTAAGGGAAAAGTCAGTGATGACGGCAAAATCACCCCTCTCGACGTGAAAGTCAATGATCGCGTGCTCTTTGGAAAATATTCCGGAAGCGAAATAAACATAGACGGCGAAGAACATTTGATTATGCGCGAAGATGATGTTCTCGGTGTCCTCGAAAAGTGATTATCAAACTAATTCAGGAGGAAAAAGGATGGCATCTAAGATAGTAAAGTTTAATCGCGACGCTAGAGACGCAATGTTGAGGGGCGTCAACATTCTAGCGGACGCAGTCACGGTCACGTTGGGACCTAAAGGTAGAAATGTGGTATTGGACAAATCCTTCGGCGCGCCTAATGTCACGAAGGACGGTGTCACCGTAGCCAAAGAGATAGAACTCGAAGACAAGTTTGAAAACATGGGCGCGCAGATGGTTAAGGAGGTTGCAAGCAAAACCTCCGACGTCGCTGGTGACGGCACCACCACGGCTACTGTTCTGGCGCGGCAAATCTTTGCCGAAGGCGTAAAGCTGGTTGCTGCTGGCCATGATCCCATGACTCTGAAGCGCGGCATCGACAAAGCTGTCGAAGCGGTTACCGCAGAATTGAAGAGTTTATCCAAACCCACTAAAGATCCGAAGGAAATCGCCCAAGTAGGAACCATCGCTGCAAACAACGATTCGACTATCGGCGATGTTATCGCTGAAGCTATGAACAAGGTCGGCAAAGAAGGAGTCATTACCGTCGAAGAGGCAAAGGGACTTGAAACTACCTTGGATGTCGTTGAAGGCATGCAGTTCGACCGGGGCTATCTCTCGCCGTATTTTGTGACCGATCCGGAAAGAATGGAATGCATTCTCGAGGACGCATATCTGCTGATCCATGAAAAGAAAATCAGCAATATGAAAGAGCTGCTACCGGTTCTCGAGCAGATTGCGAAATCCGGTAAGCCATTTATTATCATTGCTGAAGACGTCGAGGGCGAAGCTCTTGCGACTCTCGTAGTCAACAAGATCCGGGGCACGCTCCACTGTGTCGCAGTCAAAGCGCCGGGTTTTGGCGATCGCCGCAAGGCAATGCTGGAAGACATCGCCATTCTCACCGGCGGCAAGCTCATTGCCGAGGAGCTCGGCGTGAAGCTGGAAAATATCGCGCTTCAAGACCTGGGCCGCGCCAAGAGGGTTGTCGTCGACAAAGATAACACGACCATCGTCGATGGCGCAGGCAAGAAGGCCGACCTAGAAGGCCGTATCAAACAGATCCGCGCTCAAATCGAGGAGACCACATCGGATTACGATCGCGAAAAGCTCCAAGAGCGTCTCGCCAAGCTGATCGGAGGCGTGGCTGTCATCAATGTCGGCGCGGCCACCGAAGTTGAGATGAAAGAGAAAAAAGCTCGCGTGGAAGATGCCTTGCATGCGACTCGTGCTGCGATCGAAGAAGGGATCGTACCTGGAGGTGGAGTGGCCCTCCTGAGAGCCGCCGCCGGCCTGGATAAGGTAAGCGTCGATGAAGACGAGCGCTGGGGCGTCAACATCATCAAACGAGTTTCTGAGGAACCGATTCGGCGCATTGCAATGAACGCAGGCGTCGAAGGATCGATCGTGCTGCAGAAAGTAAAAGAAGGTAAAGGCGCCTTCGGCTTTAATGCTGCCACTGAACAGTACGAGGATTTAATGAAGGCGGGTATCATCGACGCCACCAAGGTGGTTCGCACCGCGTTGCAGAACGCAGCCTCAGTGGCCAGTATGCTTCTGACCACGGAAGCAATGGTCGCCGAGAGACCGGAAGAGAAGTCCGCCATGCCTCCAATGCCGCCAGGCGGTATGGGTGGGATGGGAGGTATGGGCGGAATGGGCGGTATGATGTAAGTAGAAAAGCTGTAACGATCCAGGCCCGTTACGCCGCAGCCATGGCGTAACGGGCCTTTCTTTTTACTCCGCTTGACAAGTTGCTCGCTTAGTACTAGGGTTTAGCGTTAATTTCTCCTTTTAATATCATAGCTTAGGGTAATTTCGCGATGTTCGAGTCGTTGACCGAAAAATTAGAACTGACATTCAAAAGGCTCCGTGGCGAAGGCAAAATCAGCGAGAAAAACATCGATGACGCGCTCCGGGAGGTCCGCTTGGCGCTCTTGGAGGCGGATGTTCATGTAAAAGTCGTTAAGACTTTTCTCGATTCGGTCAAGGCGAAGTCACTGGGCCAAGAGGTTCTTCAAAGTTTAACTCCCGATCAACAGTTCCTAAAAATCGTCCGTGATGAGCTAACCGACCTCCTGGGTGGCGAGCATCGTAAACTCGACCTCAAAGCCGCGCCGCCAGTTGTTATCATGCTCGTCGGCCTTCAAGGTTCTGGTAAGACCACGACGCTAGCCAAGCTCGCGAGGCATTTAAAAAGAGACCAAAAGAGAACTCCCTATCTGGTTCCAGCGGACGTATATCGCCCTGCGGCGATCGAACAGCTTAAGATTCTCGGCGCTGAAGTCGAGCTGCCAGTGTATGAGTCGAATCCTCAGACTTCGCCGGTTGCCATCTGTAAACAAGCACTCGATGAAGCAAAAAAGCGCTTTTGTGACTTGCTGCTCATTGATACGGCTGGCCGTCTACATATTGACGAAGAGCTCATGCAGGAGCTCAAACTGATCAAAACCGCCGTTAACCCGCATCAGATTTTGTTCGTAGCCGATGCGATGACGGGCCAAGATGCAGTTAATCAGGCGATGGGCTTTGATCAGCAGCTTGGAATTAGCGGCGTCATCCTGACGAAACTTGACGGCGACGCGCGTGGCGGCGCCGCCTTGTCGATTCGTCAGATGGTCGGTAAACCTATTCTGTTCGCCGGGATGGGCGAGAAACTCGACGCGCTCGAACCGTTCTACCCCGACCGGCTTGCGTCAAGAATTCTCGGCATGGGCGACGTTCTCTCGTTGATCGACAAAGTTCAGCAAAATTTCGAGCAGAAGGAGGCCGAGCGCCTCCAGAAAGTCATTCAGAAGCAACAGTTCACGCTCGAAGAGTTTCAGATTCAATTGCAGCAGATAAAAAAAATGGGATCCATGGGTAGCTTGCTTGAGTTGATACCAGGCGGCAAGAAGCTAGCGTCGCAAGTGGATGCCGACAAAGCCGAGAAGGAATTGAAGCGGGTCGAGGCTATCATCAATTCGATGACGCTTCAGGAGCGGCGCAGTCCGGCAATTTTAAACGGCAGCCGGCGGCGCAGAATCGCCCAAGGCAGCGGCACCAGCGTCGCCGATGTGAATCGCTTGATGAAGCAGTTTTTGGAAATGAAAAAAATGATGCAGCGGGTGAGCAAGGGCGGAATGAAATCGCTCTTTAGCCGAATGGCCAACCCGTTTCACTAGACGAGAAGGAAGACATATGAGTGTGAGAATTCGCTTGAGCAGGCATGGCGCGAAGAAGAAACCTTTTTACCGGATCGTTGTCAGCGATCAACGTTTTGCCCGTGACGGGAGGTACATTGAGCAGATCGGCACCTATGATCCAACCGCGGGCGGAGGAACATTTAAGATCAATCAGGAAAAAGCCGAAACTTGGATCAAGCGTGGCGCGCAACCGACGCGGACCGTTTCCCAATTGATCGCGAAACAAAAGAAAGCCAGCTAGGATTCGGCAAGTAGCGTCACCTATGAAGGAACTCGTTCAATACTTGGCCAGATCCCTGGTGAGTAATCCGGAGGCCGTCGAAGTAACAGAGAGCGCCGTAGAGGATGCGGCTGTTTATCAGTTAAGAGTTGCCAAAGACGATTTGGGCCGAATCATCGGCAAGCAGGGCCGGACTGCAAAATCAATCCGCACGCTCCTCAATGCAGCAGCTTCAAAGACCAACCGCAAAGTCGTTCTGGAAATCGTAGAAGAAAAGTAGACAGTCTGTTAGGCTAACGGAGTGCCTGACGGAATCGTCGCATTAGGGGAAATCGCTACGACCCACGGAATTGGCGGGTGGCTTAAGCTAAATCCCTACAATCTCGAGAGCCCTCTTCTTTCCGCCCTGAGCGAAGTCATCCTAGTAAAGGACGGAGGGCGCACCGCGGTTGAGGTGGAATCCGTCCGACCGCACAGGCGACAGATTTTAATAAAACTGCGGGGGATCGATGATATTGAAAGCGCCCTCCCTTGGGTACGATCGACCCTCGCTGTGCCCGAAGAATCATTGGCGGCTCCGGCGCCTGGCGAATACTACCATTATCAAGTGATTGGCCTCGAGGTCTTCGACACCACCGGCGCACGGATTGGTACCCTAAAACAAATCTGGTCAACTCCCGGTAGCGAGTTATACGTGGTCGCCGGGGCTGATAAAGAACATCTCATTCCGGCTGTGAAAGAAATCATTTCCGAAGTAGATTTGGCAGCTGGCCGGATGATCGTCAATCTTCCTGCCGGTCTACTGGATCTTTAAGCAGACCCTCGTCTGCCCCCTTATTCATGCTCAACTTCACTATCGTTACTCTTTTTCCGGCGATGTTCGAATCGCCTTTGAACCACAGCATTCTGAAAAAAGCCCAGGAAAAAGGTCTGATTTCGGTTGTTTTGGTCAATCCGCGAGACTACACGACTGACCGCCATCGCATCACCGATGATTATCCATACGGCGGCGGTCAAGGCATGGTGATGAAACCCGAGCCGGTGGTGGCAGCGATCGAGGACATTAAGATTAGAATGCCGCGAGCCAAATTCATTCTTCTATCGCCCCAGGGTCGTGTCTTCAATCAAGCCTCGGCCGCTGAGCTGGCCAAGGAAGAAGAACTGGTGCTGATTTGCGGGCGCTATGAGGGAGTCGACGAGCGGGTCAAAGATTTTATCGACGACGAAATTTCGATTGGCGACTACACCATTAGCGGCGGCGAGCCCGCGGCTATAGTTGTCATCGATGCAGTATCACGATTGGTCCCTGGCGTGTTGGGCAACGCCAAGTCTGCCGACGATGAGTCTTTCAGCAATGGGCTGCTCGAATATCCTCAATATACCCGGCCAGAAGAATTTCGCGGCGCGAAGGTGCCAGAAGCGCTGTTGTCAGGCGATCATGAAAGGATTCGGCAATGGCGGCGTCAAATGAGCGTTCAGCAAACCCAAAAGCGGCGACCGGATTTAATTGGCAGAGTTGATTTATCGCCTGAAGAAAAGGAGCTGATTTGCAATCAACGGGCGCCTGTCTATGTCGCCCTGCTTCATTACCCGGTCTACGATAAGAACAGGCAGATTGTCACTACAGCGGTTACCAACATGGACATCCATGATATTGCTCGTTCGGGAAGAACATACGGCATCAAAGGTTTTTTTGTGGTGATCCCGGTTAAAGCGCTGCAAAGGCTCGCGTTAAAGATCATTGATCATTGGGCGCGCGGCTACGGCAGCCAGTACAACGCAACCCGAAAAGAGGCGCTAGCGCTGGCCCGAGTTAAAGACACGCTCGATGACGTCTTGATCGACTTGGAGCAGGAATACGGCGTAAGGCCTCGAATTGTCGTGACGTCGGCAAGGCCCGGAGGTCGGCGAACCTCTTTCGCCCAGCTCCAAGACATGTTAATAAATACCACTCACCCTTTCCTGATCATTTTGGGCACGGGCTGGGGACTCACTGAGACAATAATCTCTCAATCAGATTACGTTTTAGAGGCGCTCGAAGGATGGACCGATTACAACCATCTCTCGGTTCGATCGGCAGCGGCGATTATTCTGGATCGTCTTCTGGGACGTTAGCTTTATAGAAACAGGAGTAGTCATGAATATTCTAGATAAACTCGAAACCCAGCAATCCAAGCAGGAAATTCCCGCGCTCCGAGCCGGAGAAACGGTGCGGGTGCATGTTAAAGTTGTCGAAGGGGAAAAGGAACGAACTCAGGTCTTTGAGGGAATTGTCATTGGCATAGGCGGGAAAGGCAATCGCGCCAATTTCGTCGTTCGCAAAATATCTTATGGTGTAGGGGTGGAACGTATCTTCCCATTCCATTCTCCACGGATCGATAAAGTCGAAGTGGTCTCGCGCGGCAGAGTGCGGCGCGCAAAGCTTTATTATTTGCGGGAGAGATCAGGAAAGGCTGCTCGGCTTTTTTCCGATGAACGATCCGGCAGCCGATAATCATTGCTTTATGCCTCGCCGGTTATTTTCCCTTGACCATCAAAGGTCGCCCCGGGGTGAACTCTAAGCTCCGCGGCTTGAGCGTCGCCCTTAAAATGTCCTCCCGGCATTATTTCAAAGCAACCGACCACCTGAACACTGCCGATCAACTTCCCCTCTAATTGGAGATTGCGCGCGGCGACCCGCGCTTCCACGTGCGCATTGGCGCCGACTACCAAGAGATCACTAGCCTTGACCTCGCCAGTGAATTTACTGTCGATTTTAACCGGCAAATCATAGCTCAGTCGCCCCGAAATCGCTGAGTCTGGAAATAAAACTGTGCGCACGGTTCCTTGAACAAGAGTAGGTGTACCTTCGGTAACTGACTTTTCCGCCATGGCTACAATCCTGAAATGGCGCTTAGGATACCATCCCTTGCATAGGACCGAAAGTGAGACCGACATTTCGCTAGCGAGGTTCCATCAAGACG
>JAICEJ010000068.1 GCA_025924215.1 Candidatus Binatia bacterium | reverse complement strand
GGTCGATTTTTGTTGCATGGCTGAAAGCGTGAATGCCGTTTTCATGGTCTAAAATAATGCTTTGGAAGATTTGCAAAGTCATACGAAATGGGCGCCAGGGATCGTCTTGAAGAAACGGGATAAACGTCGATCGGTCAAAGCCCAGAGCATAGCGGATGGTATGCTTCTCGACGACATTGTCCGTATGCTCACAGCTGGGACCGGCTCTCAAACCCGTCGGTGCGCCCGTCGTACAATTGCGCCCTGGGAACTCGCCGATGTTGTAAGGTTTGTCCGGGTAAAAAGCGAGTTCCCCCCTCATCGCAGATTTTATCGGAATACCCAACGGTTCACCGATTGGATAATTAAAATGAGCAGCGAAAATATTGGTCTGATCGTTAACCAGATCAGCCCGCACCAGGGTTCCGCCTGGAGGGCAGGCGGGTGGTCCACAAGAAATCGGCGCACCTTTCAATTTGAAAACCATATCATTAGCCTGAGGATTGTAACCGCGTATGTAACCGACGCCGGCATTTAGCTCACCAAAGCTGTGCGTAATCCGGCCACCGATTTTCCAGGCATCACCGGCATCCGGATAATCCCTCTTGAAGGCAGGCACAACCATCGGCGAGGGTCCAACCGGGTTGGCAAGAAGACGGGCAACCGGCATACGGGATTCCGGGCGGGCCGACCATCGTCCGTATCTTAGATCGCCGTCGGCTTTGCCATCGCTGATATCGTTGCTCGGTGCAAACTCATCGACTCGATCTTTCTTGTCCTCGAATCCGGGATTGCCAAAAAGTTCTAGAATTGTGTTGCTGACCGGGCGTACCGTGTACAGCATTCTGACTCCCCACTGGGGCACTCGGGTTTCTTCCAAGCTAAAGAGATTCACAGCACCGGGTGGAGAAAACGTTAGATTTTGGGGATTAATAACGTCTAGAAGTCTCTGCCCGTCCGTTTCACCCCATGAGATGAACTGCCGCCCGACTCTTAGATGCAATCCATCCGTGGGTAGAATGTCTGCCACTGCCTCCCATGGAACGCCTTTGTACTCAGAATAGAAATCCACAGGCAACGCTCCGCCGGTTCCTGCCGGTTGCACGGCTGCTTCCCGGCTTTTTGTTTCGGCGCTGTAACGCGGTTCGGCAACGAATCTCCAGGACAGAAAAAGTTTGAATCTTTCCGTGAATTCAAAATTAAACTCCGGCTGAATGGTAAACCGGTTCATGATGAAGCGGTTCGATGTGTTGAAAAACCGGCTCCCATGGCTTATGGAGAACCCGGTCGTATTCTCAACGAATCCGCCGAACGATACCTTTTCTTCGAAAAACTTTTCCCAATCATTGCTAAGTAGGGATTGACCGGCTGCGGATCCGCCGAAAACAACGGTCATAAGAATCGCCATAACCAGCGACACGAGTTTTCGTTGCGTCAATTCCATGATGCGCCTCCGCCTAACTCGGTGAGCATGTTTTCACTGATGGTTCGTGATAATTTTTAAGGTACGATGGGATTATTCATTTATAGTTCGAAAGTTAATATGTCAAGCAAATCGTTGGTGCTCCTATTATCAGCCATTCTATTAGCCGCACCTTATCTCGCGCCCGGCCTATTTCCGCTTGCTTGGATCTCCTTCGTGCCGCTTTTTTGGGTTATCGATAAGGCGGAGACGTGGCGCCGGGCGGTTCTGTATGGCTGGTTGATGGGCAGTGTCGCGCACCTGCTCGGATTTCATTGGCTTGTTTATACCATCAATGTCTTCGGCGGTTTTCCCTATCCGATTAGCAGCCTTGTCTTCCTGCTCTACGCGATCCTACAGGGATTGCAGATGGCGATTTTTGCCTTTCTGGTGCGCCGGTTTGGATTCGGACCCTTACAGGTTCTGCCGGCAGTATTCTGGGTTGCGCTCGAATTCTGGTTTCCGCTGCTGTTTCCCTGGTATTTCGCCAACAGCCAGGTTGCGTTTTCGCTGTTCATTCAAACGGCCGATCTGGTCGGTCCTTATGGGACAAGCTTTTTATTAATGTGGTTCAGTGCCGCGGGTTATCGAATCATTTACCCTGGCAATGAGGCTCGTCGCTCGCATCTATCGGCGCTCGTGTGCTGCGTCGCGATGGCTATACTGTCGTTGATCTACGGCTATCAGCGTTTAGGTGCCGTGGAGGAAGAAATTGCTGCGGCGCGCAAGTTGCCGGTGGCGGCAGTGCAGGGGAATATCGACATCGACCTGAAGTGGAATCCATCTTTGGTAAAGCAAAATCTTCAGAAGCACAAAGATTTAACCGGCGAGTTGGACGGCGTGCCTTTAGTGATCTGGCCGGAATCCGCGGTGGAGGTGTGGTTACCTGACCAGTTGCAGTATCTGCCCGACGATTTGATGCCGCCACTGCCGGAGCAATCACACTTTATCTTCGGTGCAAAAAGCTTCCGCGGCCAACCCGGAACAGCGAACTTTAAGGCGTTCAACACGGCCTTTTTCACGGATGCGGCTGGTCGGGTCTTGGGAGGATATCACAAGCAGGTCCTGCTCGCGTTTGGCGAATATCTGCCGTTTGCCAAAGTGCTATCGTTGCTGCCGGCAATGCCGTTTGGCGACGGTTTTACCGCGGGGAGCGGTCCGGTTGCGTTTGAGATACCGGGCGGCATTCGCATTGGATCGCTGATCTGCTACGAGGATTTAATGCCCGACTTGTCCCGCAATTTCGTCAAAGGAACTGGCGCCAACCTGTTGGTGAATCTTACCAACGACGCTTGGTACGGCAAGTCGGTTGGACCGTGGCAACACGCGCGCCTGGCGCAATCCCGCGCCGTCGAAACCCGCCGCAGTTTGCTCCGTGTCACCAACACCGGAGTGACCTCACTGGTTAACGCTAAAGGAGAACTGGTTGAATCTTTGCCGATGTTTGTGCCTGACGTGCTAAAAACCAGCGTCGATATTTTGGATGGTGAGACCTACTACGTCCGTTATGGCGACTGGTTCGCCTGGGGCATGACCATCATAACGGTCGCGATTGTTCTTTTCCATCTGAAGAGAGCCTGAACCAATAAGTAGCCTAAATAAGGGGCGGAATTCATCACCTCCTACGAAGCGTGAGCTCGCGTTATAATTCGACTCCAGTTACATAATTTAGCAATAAACTTTAATCGATCGGCAACTGCAGACCTGGAATCTTCAGCTCCTGGTCCATGCAGGAAATCTTACCAATGTTGGGTCCAGCTGGACTGACTTCGCCGGCTGTGTTAGGGGAATTGTCACGTCGGTTACCGTCAGATTGGGATATGCAAAATACCTTTCCAGTAAGAAATGGGCTGGTTGGAAATTCCAGAATGTGGTTGTTGCCTACGGATTGATCGCCCGCGTTCCTCAAACCAGCTCCAAATGACACTGGCTGCGCTAGGTTAACGGGATTACGGAAAACCTCGATGACCTTTCCATCTTTCGTAACGACAGCGACTGCATTCCGTTCATTGGCAGCCACCCAGATATTCCCCTCACGATCGAGGGTGATCCCATCGCCGCCCTCGAGAATCGGATGAGCGACGACGACATTACTGAGGCACAGCGTATTGGCAGTGAACGTGGTATCGCACCCGATCGGACTCTTTAGGTTTCCATCCCGGTCGAATTCCACCTTCCAGAGCGCTCCCCTAGCGGTATCGATGTTGAAGAGGTCGCCTTTCTTATTGAAGGCCAGACCATTCGCTACAAGCGGCTGAGAACCGGCTGTGTTGGCGGCGTTACGACTCGTTGGTGTCACGGTGATTGTCCCTAGCGGCAACGCACGGTTATCACGTCCGACTCCACCGACCCCATCAACTAGGTTCACCTCGTTGGCCATCGGCTGGATACGAAAGACCTCTTCGCAATTAACAACCATTGGAAAGGCTGGCGTGGAAGTGCAGTTGGCTCCGGGCCCGGTGATTTTCCAAACCCTGCCCTGACCCGTTGTGCCGTCGCTGGCCCAGAGAGTCCCTTTTTTGTCGAAGGCCAGTCCATTGGCTCCTGGAGCCCCCGACGCAAACACCGTCGCAGTGGGAGGAGTTTTTACATTTGGTGTAAAGGTGTAAATGGTGCCCGCGCCTCCGTCGGCGACGAACAGGTCGCCGATTTCATTGAAAGCGATACCAGAGAAGCCGCAGTTTCCCGTGGCCGGGACTACGAACCCCACATCAGTCAGTGCAGGGTTGTTCAAATTTATCTGCCAGATCGGGCAACGAGGCGCGCCCGAACCGCCTGTGTAGAGGTTGCCGTGATTATCGCCGGTCAACCCCTCAATCGGCCGAGGAGTCGTGATGAGCGTCGTAAATGTTGCATTCTTTGGAAACTGTCGCCTGTCGTCATCGTCTTGCCGAGCCGCGAACAAACCGGGGCCGATGACGGCGATAACGAAAATAATGACCGTAGAGGTGAGCCATCGCATTTTCATTAGACTCCTCCTTGCTGTTTGAATCCGCCAATCATTTGTCCCGGCCGTTAAACGAGGTGAGCTTATCCTGAAATTGATGAAACGTGTCAAGCCTTTTTTAGCGAGGGGGCAAACATTAAAAGGACGGTTGGTTTGCTGCGATAGTCTCACTGGCGGCGAGTATCAGTTCAACTTTACTTCGCCGTACATCAACGGATTGCTGCAAGCCGATGAGGCAGGGTAGATTCTAGTTTGTTGACCAGAACTCGTCCCGGCAAACTTCCAACCCTACGTCGGCGCGAACACAAGAAAATATTGATACGGCAAGAATGTGTGCTCTTTGGTAAGCCGGAAGCCGTTACTTTCCATCTGTCGGATCAGATCCTCGCGAGCAATCTTCATTTGCATCGGCGGACCGACGGGAAGTTCTTTCTTATGGAAGTCGATCATGATGATTTCGCCGCCGGGTTTTAGCATCTTTTTGATTAGCGAAAGATACTTCGACTGATTCTCGATGTGGTGCCATGAATCCGAAAAGAAGAAGCGATCTATGGAAGCATCGGCCAGGAGCGGGTCATCCGCATCCGCGAGAATAGCCGTGACGTTCATGGCTTTGAGCTCCCGGATGCGCCGATTGAGGTGCCGAATCATGTCGGGGCTAATGTCAACCGCATAGACCCTTCCTTTGTCGCCCACGCGATGCGCCAGGCGAAAGGTAAAATAACCGGAGCCTGCGCCGATATCGGCGATCACCTCGCCTGGCTCGATGGCAAGAGCCGTCAAAACCTCATACGGCTTTTGATAGGCGTCGCGTTTAGGATCATCGAGCATACCGATGTAGGCTCTCGAGTCGCGGTGAAGTTGGTGCATCTGCTGACGATCGCGCTGGACCGCATCCTGAGCCAGTGCTGACAACGGCAATGCGAGCATTGCCAAAAGACTTAGTATTGCCTTCATTCTCTCCTCATTGATCGGCTAGGTTTGCAATCGCGAACTAGTAATCGGCAACTACTTATGGATCAAGGTTAGCAGTTTGCTGGAAAACTCTGAATGCAGGCTGGTCAAAAAAACTCGAAGGCAGGCGGAATGCTCGTGTCCGTGAAAGGAAATTGAAAATCCGGATAAACACGAACAGGTACCACGAACACGGCTTCGAGCAAAGCGATTGAAGGGCTAAATCAGTTGCGATCTTGGCCGCTTCCCTGTTATGGGTATCGCTATGGCGCAACAAGAGTTGAAGCGACAAATAGGTTTGTTTAGCGCGGTGATGTTGATTGCCGGCGATATGATCGGCACTGGCATCTTCATCTCAACGGGCGTCATCGCCGAGACACTGCCATCGCCCGGCGGCGTGCTGCTAGTGTGGTTGCTCGGCGGGTTGCTAGCTCTCACCGGGGCGCTTACTTTCGCTGAGCTTTCAGCGAGTTTGCCGTTTGCCGGCGGCGACTACATCTATATCCGCGAGGCCTACGGCAAATTGATGGGTTTTCTCTCCGGGTGGTCCTCGTTCCTGGTGACGTTCTCAGGTGCAATCGCATTTCTGGCGGTGAGCTTAAACGGGTTTATGGCTTTTTTCTTTCCGGTGCTGCGTTCCGAAACGATTATATTCTCAGTGGCAATACCTTGGTTGCCGATCACTGCCACAGCGGGGACACTATTTGCGATTGTCGTCGTACTGATTTTGTCGGGACTGCATTGTCTCGGAGTGCGGCAAGGGACGATGGTCCAAAATATTCTGACGATTCTAAAAATCGGCGCGCTCTTGGCGATTATTGTTTTCGGCATTCTCCTTGGCAAAGGCGACACCTCCCATTTTGTTCCGCTTTTTGATTGGCAAAAAGTTAGCTTCAGCGTATTCGCTGCTGCCTTCATACCGGTAATCTTCGCCTATTCGGGCTGGAATGCGGTTACTTATATCGCAGGCGAAGTAAAAGATCCGGAGCGAAACTTGCCGCGCGCTTTGTTATTTGGGGTGCTGATTGTCACAGCGCTCTACTTGGCAATTAATGTGGTGTACATCTACGCCGTGCCCGTTACCGAGATGAAAGGCGCGCTCCGCGTATCGGAAGTGGCGACCACGGCATTGTTCGGTTACCAGACCTCGGCTCTAATCACCGCGATCATCACGATATCCATTCTCGGGGCGCTCAACGTCGTGACGATGATCGGGCCACGGATTTACTATGCGATGGCGCAGGACGGAGTTCTGTTTAAGAGCCTGAGCCGCATTCACCCTCGGTTTGGCACTCCCGCCAGCGCGATCATCCTCCAGGCAACTTGGGCTTGTTTGTTAATATTGACCAATACCTGGGGAACCTTGTTTACCTATGTAAGCGTGGTCATCACCTTGTTCTCGGCGTTCACGGTGGGTTCTGTGATCGTGCTTCGCTACAAAAGACCGGAGCTCAAGCGTCCTTACAAGGTATGGGGCTACCCGCTCGTGCCGCTTCTGTTTGTCCTAATACATCTATGGATTGTCTGGGGTTCGGTGAAAGAGAAACCGTTCGAATCACTCGTGGGGGTGGTCATCGTCGCTATCGGCATCCCGATCTATTATGTTTGGACGACCCTGGGTCCGGAGCAAAAGCCGAGTTTCGCTTCAAGAGCTTAAGAGAACCCCAGCCGCTAGTTCTGCAACAACGAGAACTATCCGCCAATGGCAATCCGTATCACCAGAGTTTACACCAGGACCGGCGATCGCGGAGAAACTAGCCTCGTCGGTGGCAAACGCGTGCCTAAGGATTCGCCGCGCATCGATGCTTACGGCACGATTGACGAATTGAATTCCATTATCGGGTTAGCGCGCGTGTTCAATGAGGAAAACCTCGAGGCTGGCGAGGCGCACCATTTCTTGGACGAGGTGCTCTGCAAAATTCAAGATGAGCTGTTCGATCTCGGCAGCGAATTAGCTACCCCCCCTGAATCTTTTCAGCAAGGCATGTTTCGCATTTCCCAAACTGAAATAAAAAACATCGAAAAGTTGATCGACAAATGCCAGGAGAATCTTCAGCCGCTCGAGTCTTTCATTCTTCCGGGCGGCGGGCGTGTTGGCGCCTATCTGCATCAATGCCGGACCGTATGCCGGCGAGCGGAACGAGAGATTCTGCGCTTGTCACGCCAGGAGACAATCAGCGAATGGCCGCTGAAGTACGTCAATCGCCTGAGCGATCTGTTCTTTGTCCTGTCACGCTGGATCAGCAAGGAGACGGGAGAAAGAGAATACCTGTGGCAGAGGGGACTCCGGAGCAAAGCAAAGGACCAATGATTTGGACTCCTTCGGTCAGTCACTCCCAAGTCTTTCCAACGAGGGTCTCGAGAACTTGCAGGATCACGGATCGCAAAAGACGAGGAAATCGCGGTGATGCGGCAAATCGAGGAAGATTGATCCGGAGTAATGAAGTTGAAAAATTAAATCCGGCCTGCGGGAGGGGAAAATTTGATGGGTCTTTTGGATGGTAAGAAAGCAGCAATCTTCGGAGTGGCGAATGACCGAAGTATTGCATGGGCGATTTCGGAGGCGCTCCATGCCGAAGGTGCGGAGCTGGCGTTCACTTTCGCCGGCGAGATCTTGGAGAAACGGGTGCGACCGTTAGCCGAGGGCATCGGGTCGAGGATCATCTTGCCCTGTGACGTGACCAAAGACGAAGAAATCGAGAAGGTTTTTACGAGACTCAAACAAGAATGGGGCGGGCTGGATATCATGATCCACGCCATCGCCTTCGCCAATAAAGAAGACTTGGCCAACCCGTATGTTCAAACCAGTCGGCACGGGTTTCACTTAGCTATGGACGTGAGCGCTTATTCCATGGTCGCGCTCGCGCGCCACGCGGCGCCACTAATGGAGGGAAGGGGTGGGTCGATGCTGACCTTGACCTACATGGGTTCTGAGAAGGTCATTCCCAACTATAACGTAATGGGAGTGGCGAAGGCGGCGCTCGAGGCCAGCGTAAGATATCTAGCTCATGATCTCGGGCCCAAAGGGATTCGGGTCAATGCGATTTCCGCCGGACCGATTAGAACCCTGGCGGCTTCAGGGATTGCCGACTTTAAAGAAATGCTTCATCACGTCAGTGAGCGAGCGCCTTTAAAGAGGAACATCGATGCCACAGAAGTCGGCAAAACAGCGCTATTTCTCTGCAGTGAATGGGGAAGCGCTATCACCGGCGAAGTGCTGCATGTGGATGCCGGCTACAGTATCATGGGGAAGTAGAATAAAGATTGGGTGAAACGGAGTGTTGGAGTATTAGAGTGCTCTCCGAGTCCCCCAATACTCCGTCATTCCAGTACTCTAACACCGAGCGAGGTGTTTCATGGCGATCAAAGAAGTCACGCCGCAGCAGGCTCAGGATATTCTCACTAATGACTCGAGCGCTGTTTACATCGACGTGCGTACCGAAGCCGAGTTTGCCAACGGTCACCCGCAGGGAGCGGTGAACATCCCGGTGGCATTTCCCGACCCGGCGCGCGGCATGATGGTGAACAGCGACTTCGTTAGAGTCGTGGAAGCGAATTTTCCACGCGAGAAAAAGATCATCCTCGGTTGCCAAGCAGGACCTCGCTCCACATCGGCGGCTAATATGCTGCAACACGCCGGCTTTCAAGATGTTTCTAGTTTGCTGGGCGGATTCGGTGGCATGCGCGATTCGACCGGAAAAGTCAGCGCACCGGGCTGGGCGAGTTCCGGGCTTCCGGTCAACAACGATAACGGCGAGGGCATGAGTTATCAGTCGCTTTCGGCAAAGGTTCGCTGATAAGCGGGTTCAAGGAAGATTTTTCGCTTCACTCGAAATGACGAGTACGCGCTTGCTGCCGGCGGTGAGAAATAGAAAATTGCAGAAGCTGAAGCACGAGGTAATTCTTCTCCCGTGGCGATGAACCCATCACTTTATTTCAAACAGATCGAAATAGGCCCGATGCACAATTACGTTTATCTCGTCGGCTCGACGGAAACCCGCGAGGCAGCGGTGGTTGATGCGGCCTGGGACATCGATGAAATTCTCCGGATTGCGGCGCAGGACGAGATGGAAATTACGCATGATCTTGTGACCCACACCCATCCCGATCACGTTGGTGGTGGATTTGCCGGCATCGAGATAGCAGGCGCGACGGAGTTACTCGACAAGTGTAAAGCCAAAGTCGTCGTGCACAAGGCGGAAGCGGAGTTCATAAAGGGGCTGTCTTCCTCGGACATGATTAAGACCGACAACGGCGACAAAGTGGATGTGGGCGGCCTGGAGATTACGCTTATGCACACGCCCGGACACACCCCGGGCTCGCAGTGCTTTCTGGTGGATGACCGAGTCGTTTCAGGAGACACGCTTTTCATTGACGCATGCGGCCGCGTTGATTTTCCCGGCGGCAATCCCGAGAAGATGTATTATAGCTTGACCCAAAAGTTGATGACGCTGCCCGACAACATGATTCTGTTCCCCGGCCACAATTACGCGCCACTTAAGCATGCTACCTTGGGCGAGCAGAAAAGGACCAATCCCTACCTGAAATTCTCCTCGTTGAAACAGTTCCTGGCAGCGATGGGGTATTCTTGAAGGCCAGCCGTTAGCCCGATTGTAATCTGACTTTTGTAAATCGCCTGATTTCGAACGTACAGGACTGTGAATTCTCAGGCGGTGTCTTGATTTGCAGCCGCGGGCGGCACTGGAACATGCACCCATTAAGTTCAATTGTCTCCAAGCTCCATCCGCCAATACATGCACCGGTTTGATCAGGCTGCGGAGTTGCTGGGTAAGAACTCCGGCAGTAACGTAGCGTCGACGATCTTCTTCGCGGTAATTCCCGCGGGTACAACGTAGGAAAAAATATGTCCGTTTTCCGGTTCGGCTACAGCTACTAGTAGTGGAAGTGATTAGAACGAGAACAAGGCTCGGCGAGTATCTGATCAAGTCTGATCATACGGCACAAGTCCAACGCCTCGGGCTGTAAATGGCGCCGCTAAATATCGTCCGGGAGGCCTACGAATCACGGTGCTTTGGCGATTGAAAATTATCGAATGTGAACGGGTGCGGCACACCACAACGAGGACATGCATCGGCAGACTTGTTGATTCGCGCTGCGCACCGAATGCAAAGCTTTTTGCGCCGTCGAATCAGAAGAAGTAAGGCGATAGTGATAGCCGCTGCTGCGACATATTCGATCATACGATGCCCAGTGATCCATATGACAATCTGTTGAAGCTCACGTAGCAGCACAAATGGCGTCAAATACATTTCACACCCGACCCTAACTACAGCACGGCAATGATGAAGTAGGCAGCCAACAAATAAACCGCCAAAATACCGATCATTAGTAATGAGATGAGTAATACGTCTTCGGCATAGTTCGACCAGGATTTACCGGGCTTGATCATATAGCTCTCCGATGATCTCGCTCCAATGCGGTTGATTTCACAGATCTTTCCCTTTCAAGGGGACAGCCAAGCGGCGGCGGCAGGTCGGCGATCAAGATCAGCGTCGCTAAAAACAGGGCCAACTACTTTGCGATAGCCGCGCGATATTGGGTAAACTGCCGCGCTCGTTTTTAGGCTGGGATTTCCTTTGGATCTAACAATTCTCGGATTTTGCGCTGTAGATCCAAACCTGTGAACGGTTTGACGATGTAGGCGGTGCATCCCGAGTCCAAACACGACTTGAGATCCTCAGAACGAAACAGCGCCGTCACTGCCAGTATTGGGATCTCCTTCGTCTCGCGAGAGGCGCGAAGCGTTCTTGCCGCTTCCCACCCGTCCATCACTGGCATCATCATGTCCATTAGGATCAAGTCAGGCTTCTCTGCGGTAGCCTTCTCCACGCCCTCCTTACCGTGACTTGCGAGAAGCGGAGTATAGCCGGTTAGCTGTACTCGGAGAGCTATTAGGTCGCGCATATCCGGGTTGTCTTCTACGATTAAGATTTTCATTCGCCCACCTTCATCTGAATCATTATCAACCTGCTGAAATAGAGAAAATGGCGCCGGGGAACGACGAGAATCTGTGGATGTCGTAACAAGTTGCGCTTCTTCATTTCCCGGCTGATAGGCGAGACAGCAAGCGTTGGGCCCTCACTGTTGATCGGACAGCTTATGACTCTGCAGACATTCGGAGCATGTGCGGGAGTTCTGTCCCGGCATGCTCGACGGCAACTTTGCCTGTTTACCCCGAAGCCATCTCAGGCATCGGGTTTACTTGTCATCGGTTTTGGTCAAGAGACGGAACGCAGTTGGACAAACATAAACAACCGCACCGGGCATGCTCCATGCTTCGATGGGCCTACCTGAGGATAGATGTGCTCAGTCTTCGAGAATTTTCCAGGTGTTCATAGGAGTAATCGCATGTCCAGAATCATCAAGGAGCCTTTTGCCCCACGAAGGCACCGGCATATCGTGGATCACATCGAGGTAGCGAGCGTTAGCTCTTTATATCAGCGCTTACTGAGGTCAGTTCTGCGGGTTAATAAGTTAGCTGAAGCATCGCTCGAAGATCTTTGCATGGTAATTCTGTTACTCTTTTTACTATTTACCACTCTGCTTCTGCCGTGGGTGCTCTTGTGAGCTTGGTGCCTAACTCAAAATGCGAGCGAGACTTGAACTACTTCCCAGCATACTTGTTCGTCCACAACACGCCTTCTTTCGCCGACGGCGCCTTGGCGCGGTCTTTGACAATCCCCGCGCCGAGCGAGAAATCCAGCACTTTTTGCCAACCTTCCTGATTCATGTCGCCCCAGGCCGGCATTGCCGGCGCGATCATCGAGTAAGCTAGGTCGAAGACGTTGTCTTCGAGTTTCGACTTATCGGAGTAACGATGCGCGCGCAGCGCGGCTTTGAAGGCGTTCGGGTTGGAATGGTAAAGCGCGCCGGCTCGCGAGACTGCGCGTGACGCGCCGGTTGCGAGAGCGGAATTCTTCTCGGCCCAATCCGGTCGGGCCATTAATACTTCATAAGGGTAGTTGGTCAGTTCCGCCACTTCGCCGAGGCCGAGGGGTAGCAGGACGTAGCCTTTACCCGCTGCCTCGGTGATTTCCGCCGACGGCGGCGACTGGGCCAGCGCGTCCACCACGTTGTTCATCAGCGCCGCGGGCAACTCGGTCCCGCCCAGGTAGGCGAACTTGAGCTTGCTCGGATCACCTTTCACTTTCGGGACGAGGAATTTAAATATCTGCTCCGATACCGCGCCCGGACTGGTGGCGCCAATGGTGCCAAGCTCGGTTAGTACTTTGATGCGATCGTTGAGCGGGCTCTTGCGCGTCACATTGAATTTATCGGTGATCGCTTTGCGAATGGCGATGCTCAAGGTCAGATTGCGGTTATGCGCCTGGATCGCGATCAAGGGCGCGCCTTCGATCTGCGCCAATACCAGCCCTTCGGAGCTCGAAGCGCAAAGGTGCGCCGAGCGGCCGACTACCGCGTTCTGACACGGCGCGCCGCCGCCCGCGGGCGTGATCTTGGCGCGAATGCCTTCCTGTTCAAAATACTTCAATTGCTCGGCGACCCACACGGCGGAGAAAGCCATGTTCGACACGGCGGTGAGAATGGTGATTTCGCCAAGATCTTTCTGTTGCGCTTCGACGCGCAAAGAAGAGAACGTGAGAGCCGCCAACGTTACTAGCGCAATGACGGATTGAAGAATGCGGTTGTGAGTGTTGTTCATATGCCTTCTCCCTATCCTCCTCATGTCGCTCGATAGAGCGCGAACGTGCTAAGGTTTGCCAACGTACTTGTTGGTCCAGAGGACGCCCTCTTTACTCGAAGGAGCTTGCGATAGATCCTTGACGATACCGGCGCCGGTGGCGAAGTTGATCACCTTTTGCCATCCCTCTGCGCTCATGGTGCCCCAGGGCGGCATGGCGCCGGCGACCATGTTGTATGAAAGATTGAAGACGTCGTCAGATAATTTAACGGAGAGCCGGTGACTGCGTAGAGCGGATTTCGCTTCCTCGGGTTTGCTGCGGAAGAGCGCGCCGCCGCGCGATATCGCCCGGGACACCGACATGGCAATTTTTGGATTCGCCTCGGCGTAATCCGGGCGCACCATGAGAACTTCGTAAGGGTAATCGGTCAATTCCGGTATTTCGCCCTTGCCCAGCGGTATCAGGACGTAGCCCTTGCCGCTTGCCTCAGTAATTTCGGCCGAAGGAGGGGAAAGCGCGTAGGCGTCGATCACGTCGTTCATCAGCGAAGCCGGGAGCTCGGCGGCTCCGATGTAAACGAACTTAAGCACAGTCGCGGTAGCGCCGGCTCTTTTCACAAGAAATTTTATGACCTGTTCGGAGGCCGCGCCAGGCCCCGTCGCACCGATGGTGCCCAACTGCGTGAGAGCCTTGAGCCTTGCGCCGATGGGGCTTTCGCGGGTCAGGCCGAGCTTGTCGACGATCGCCTTACGCAGGGTTACGCCCAAAGTCATGGTGCGGTTGTGCGCTTGGATCGCGATCGCCGTTGCGCCCTCAACTCGTGCCAGGACGAGTCCCTCTGAAGTGGAGGCGCAAAAATTTGTCGAGCGTCCGACCACCGCGTTCAAACAAACTGAACCGCTCGGGGCGGGCGTGATCTTTACCCGCACGCCTTCCTGCTCGAAATATTTCAGCTGCTCGGCAACCCAGATCGCTGCGAAAGCGAAATTGGGCACGGCGGTCAACATGGACACTTCCGGCAGTTCTTTCTGCTGAGCATGCGCCTGCGGCATCGCGCCGGCGCATAATGCGACGATCGTTGCCGCGATCAGCCTCGGAAATTTCATCATCAGGTCTCCCTTCGTTTCAACCCTGGATTTGGACGTGCTCTTTTTGCGTTTGCCAACGTAATGCTTTGCGCTCCACCGCCTCGGCAATTTTGTCCATGATAATGACCATGATCATCAGGACGATAATACCGACGAACACGTCGGCGGTTCTGAAAATGCCGGCCGACATGCGGATGAAGAAACCAACGCCTTCGGTAGCGGCGACGAATTCGCCGACAATGGCGCCAATTACCGCGAACGGAATGCTCGTGCGAATGCCGGTGAAGACATAGGGAGAAATCGCCGGAAAGATGACTTTGAAGGTGAGCTTCCAGCCCTTGACGCCCATGAGACCCGCCAGGTCAACATACTCATGATCCATTTGGCGCATTCCGGTATAGGTATTAAAAAAATTCAAAAAGACCGTCAGGAGAAATACCACGCCGACTTTCGACCACAGGCCGATTCCCAACCAGACGATGAAAAGCGGCGCCAGCGCGGTCCTTGGTATGCCGTTGAGCGCGATGATTACCGGCTCAAAAATCTCGGCAAGCAATCGGCTGCGGCCAAAACTGTAGCCCAGGGCGATGCCTGTGATGGCGCCGATCGGATAGCCGATGG
>JAICEJ010000067.1 GCA_025924215.1 Candidatus Binatia bacterium | reverse complement strand
GCGAAAGTCGCGGTTCTGGATATCAACAGCGAAGCGGCTGCCGAAACAGCAAGGTTGATTAACGCAGTTGCAGAGAACGCTGCCTCGGTCTGGCAGCTGGACGCACTGAATGCGGACCAGGTTGATAAAATTTTAAAAGAGATTTTGGAAAAGTATACGTGCATCGATGTTTGGGTCCATATTGTCGGTGGGCATAAGGGAAGAACTCTTATTGAAGAGATTCCTCTGGATGTATGGAAACTGAACATAGAAATCAATCTGACGAGCGCGTTCATCGGCTCACGCGCAATCCTGCCTATCATGAAGCGGCAGAGAAACGGCAAGATCGTCCTGGTAAGTTCGTTCGCCGCGCGCTCTATCTCTGTTTCCGGCGCTGACTACGCGGTAGCAAAAGCAGCGATTATTACCTTTATGAAGCAGCTCGCCTATGAAGGCGGTTTTTTCAATATCAACGTCAATGCGATTGTCCCGGGGCCGACCCATGAGCCAAACCCGGAGAAAGATCGCAGAGACGGCCGTTTACCGAGAGTTCCCTTGGGGCGTTTCGCACGGCCCGAGGACCAGGCAAAGGCGATTGTATTTTTGGCTTCCGCATGGTCGGAAATGATCACGGGTGTAGCGTTGGATGTTGACGCCGGTATGCAGCTTGGATTTGTCGATTGGGAGACATATCTATCCAAACACCAGAGTCCTACAAATATAAGAAAGGGGAATCAGTAATATGCGTGTTGGTAATCTTAAGCACCGCAACGCCACCAACTATGGCTACCGTGTCGGCAGCGCTTTCGCTCTTTTGATCAGTTTTTTTTTAGTCTTCGCAATCGGCAGCTTCAATGAAATCCTGGCGGCGCAAACAGAAGCTTGGAAACCGAGCAGGCCAATCAGAATAATACTCAGCGGCCGAGGCGCCTACGATTTGATCGCTCGACAATTGGCTCTCGTACTTCCCGATTATTTGGGACAAAAAGTGACTGTACAGTTGGTCACAGGTGCTCAGGGCTTCAACGCCATGGATGTGCTCCAGGGATCCAAGCCCGACGGTCATACAATAAGCTTACTAGGTGTGGCCACGTACGTCGGGTTGGCAACAACGAAAACGCGATATTCCTGGGATGTTCGGAATATACCCGTGATTATGGCACTTGACACCCCTCCTTACGGGATCTTTGGTTCTCCAAAGTCGCCCTACAAAAGCTATCAAGATATTCTGAAGACAAAAACTGAAGTACGTGTCGCGTTGGCAGGAGCAACCTTTGTCGTTATCCCGCTGGCCGTAGATTTTGAGCAGAAAAAAATTCCCTACACAATGGCCCGTTTCAAAGACGTAGCGGATGCGAAATTAGCCGTTCTGGCAGGCAATGCGGATCTGACATCCGGCGCTCTGACCGGAATCAACACCACACAGATCAAGGCAGGTGATATGACCTTGCTTTGGATATACAGCTCGAAACGTTATCCAGATTTTCCGGACGCGCCTACTCATGCTGAACTGGGAATGCCTAAAGAGTGGTCTGATTATGCCCTGACACGCCTGATCCAGGTGCCGCCCGGCACACCTGGGCATATTCAGAGCGCGCTGAGGGAAGGGTTGATCAAAGCTTTCAAGGATAAGCGAACGATGGAATGGAGCGAAAAAGCAGATACTCCGGTGGATCTCTTACCAGAGCCTGAGCTTAAGCAACGGATCGACTTCCTGATCAGGTCATTTAATGAGAACAAGAAGATCGTGGACACCTATTATTAGACCCCGGGCATGAATTGCACAATCGCCGTAACCTCTTCATTAAAGCAGAGTTCTTAAAGCCTTGGTGAGAAGGTAAGCAATCCGGTTGATGAAGTCTCGATGGCTCTTTAACCTGCCCGAGGCGAGCAGTCTCATCGCAGCGGCTTTGGGGCTCACGGATTTTTTTGCTAGGGGGCTGCTACCGCTTAATTGTTCGGGATCGTTCAAGCTTTTAAGCATTGTTGTTGCTCGATCTCATTCCCGCTACGGCGACAGCATTTTGAATTGCTTTCTCATTGGTGCGCGGTGACCAGTATTCCGTAGGATTATAGCTCAAGAGAAAACACGCCCATCCTCTACTGACATACCTGCGAACTATTTTAGATGTTACGGGAGATACAGCATGGATTCTTTCTGGGGTGCTTTTGTCGGAATTTTATCTTGGCCGTGCGTCGGGTTTCTTGTTGGCGGAACACTTTTAGGATTGATACTGGGAGTCATTCCGGGTCTTGGTGGAATTACGATTTTAGCTCTTCTATTGCCGCTTACCTACACCATCGATTTCCAATATTCGATCGTGTTGATGACCGCAATCCTGGCGGTCACTATCACGAGTGATACCATCCCTACTATATTGATTGGCGTTCCGCCCACTGCGGGCGCTTCGGCAACACTTCTAGACGGCCATGCGATGGCGCTTAATGGAGAAGCCGCGCGGGCGCTTGGCGCTTCTTACACAAGTTCGATTATCGGCGGGGTGCTGGGCGCAATTTGCCTCTGGTTGTCGATTCCCATTCTGCGTCCATTTGTCTTGGCTTTCGGGCCGCCTGAGATCTTTGTAGTAGCGTTGTGGGGACTAAGCATGCTGGGAGCGCTTAGCAGTGGAAACATGCTCAAAGGGTTGGCTGCTGGATTGTTCGGGATTCTTCTAGGCACCATTGGACGATCTCCCAACAGTGGTATCTACCGGTACAGCTTCGATATTCCCTACTTAATCGATGGCCTGAAGATTGTCACGGTATCTCTCGGCCTATTTGCGATTCCAGAAGTGATAAAAATGGCGACGGCAAAGGGATCAATCCCGGGAGGTAGAATTCGCGACAATCTCTTGCGTGGACAATTGCAGGGAATGGCAGATGTCTTTCGCCATTGGGCCTTGCTGATCCGCGGCAGCCTGATCGGCGTATGGATAGGAGTAGTACCAGGCGTTGGTGCTGTGACTGCCGACTGGTTTGCCTATGCCCATGCTGTGCAGTCGGCAAAAGACAAGAGCCGTTTTGGTAAAGGCGATGTTCGCGGAGTCATTGCACCGGAAGCGTCGAACAATTCGTGCAAAGGCGGCGACTTTATACCTACCTTAGCATTTGGCGTACCCGGTAGTGCCAGTATGTCGCTCGTTCTTGGAGCATTTCTGATTGCCGGCATCCACCCGGGTCCCAATATGCTTACCACGGACATTGGAATAACCTATACGATTATTTGGGCCCTGGCTCTGGCTAATATCGTCGGCGGCGGTATTTGCCTGCTCGCCACTTCGCAAATAGCTAAACTGCTCTACCTGCCCCAACATTATCTTATTGCCGTCATCACGACTTTTCTTATTCTAGCGGTTTACATCGGAGCCAAGGACATTGGTGACATCTTGGTCATGATCATATTCGGCGTCCTTGGTTTTGCTATGAAACAGTATGGCTGGGCGCGGCCACCACTTATCGTGGGCTTTGTACTTTCGAACATCGCCGAGTGGAACTTCGTGATATCCATCACTTTAATGGGTATCTCCTGGATCTGGCGGCCCATGGTGCTGGGAATGATTGCTATCTTTGTTCTGAATCAGATTTGGACTTTCCTAAAGGAGCGGCAAATCGCCAGAGATGAAGCCGTAAAACGGCTGGCCCCGAGTCCGATGAAGGAGGACAACGATGAAGATTAACCATGAGAGCTACTTTACGATCTTCATGATGGTAATCTCCTTTGCCGCTGCCGCATATGCATTTACTCAATGGGATTTTAAAACGGCGGTGGTTCCGGCGCTCTGCGGCGGAGGGGCATTTATTTTGTGTTCTTTCCAGCTTTTAAGAGAGCTGAGAGGAAAGAAAACTAAAACCGCGCAGATTATGGATACAGGTTTTGATAAAGACAACAGCACAGAGCGAGAAAATAGGGTGGGTGCAATAAAGTACTTTGGAATCTTGGTCGGGTTATATATCAGCATCTATATCATCGGAATTTATCCAAGCATCGGACTTTTTGTGATTCTATACCTGCTGGCATCCGGCGAGGTCAGCGCGGCAAAATCTATACTGGTTGCCGCCTCCATTGTAGGGGTAGTTTATTTTATTATCAGTGAAGTTGCCCAGGAGGCGCTACCAGACCCATTGCTTTACCGACTTCTCTCCTAAAATTTGTGTGATTTTGCTTTTGAGCTTCGGAAGTGCCCCAAGGAAAACCGATGGCGCGCATAAAAGCGAGTCTTCTTTTCGAACGATCACGTTAATCAGACATGTCTAGAATTCTATTATGGCAATTATCTCCGTCACTCGGCTTCACTTGCGTTCCTTGCGCTTTTTCCCTGGATTTTTTGGTACACCAGGCGCTCGATCTCGCAAGCGAAAAGAACCCCGGGGAATCTTGGCGTCAGGGTGAGAAAAACAAAAGGGCTGGCCTTCTGGACATTGGCAATGTGGCGCAACCATCAAGCGATCAGAGCGTTTGTGCCGGCTGCGCCTCATAAAGAAGCTATGCAGAAGTTGCCGCACTGGTGCGATGAAGCGGCGTTTGCCGATTGGGAACAAGACGGCTGATTGGCCGTCCTGGGAAACCGCCAGGAAGAAATTGGCTGCGACGGGCCGTTTGGTCGACGTGCTGCATCCATCCGAGCGACACCGGGCAGGCGTCATAGAGACTTCATAGGCGTTCAAATCGTTCAAGACGTTCAACCGCATCACTCCGTTGAAAACGTTAGCAATTTAACGCCGGTTCAAGCGTTCAAGGTTCAAAGCAAAGATTTACCGAATCGGAGGCTTCGGCGTTTCGAGAATTCCCGAAACGTCGAAATGACTTAGGAAAGAAACGGTTACTACGAGCTGCCAGTGCTCTTTGAGGAAATGCCGTCTCCGCAGTAGCCGGCAGTTAAATGAGCTGCGAAACGTAGCGAAAAAGGCATTGACGGATGCCTGCATTCGCGATAGCTCTAACGCACACAAATCCAATAAAAAGGAGAATTATCATGGCTGTTCGAATAAACGATATTGCGCCAGATTTTACGGCTGATACGACCCAAGGCAAAATCAACTTTCATGAATGGATGGGTGATGGCTGGGCCATCGTATTCTCGCATCCGAAGGATTATACGCCGGTCTGCACCACTGAGCTGGGCTATATGGCCAAACTCAAGCCTGAATTCGATAAGCGCAACTGCAAGATCATCGGACTGAGCGCTGATCCACTAAGCGATCACCAGGGTTGGTCCAAGGACATTCAGGAGACGCAGGGGCACGCACCGAACTACCCGATGATCGCGGACCCGGAGTTAAACGTCGCCAAGCTCTACGACATGCTCCCGGCCAGCGAGACCCCCGGCAAGCGCACCGCAGCGGACAACCAGACTGTGCGCACGGTATTTCTCATCGGGCCCGACAAGAAGATCAAGGCCATGCTCATCTATCCGATGGCCAGCGGCCGCAACTTCGACGAAGTGCTGCGTCTGCTCGATTCGCTGCAACTCAGCGCCAAGCACACGGTGGCGACGCCGGTTAATTGGAAGCCGGGCGACGACGTCATCATTCCGACATCTGTTTCCGATGAGGACGCCAAGAAGAAATACCCGCAGGGGTTCAAAACGCACAAACCCTATCTGCGTACGGTATCGCAGCCTGGAAAGTAACTTCTCTCGTAACTCGGAGAAGCCGCGATCGTGAATGCCGCGTGGTAAAGCGAGGCAGGAAAGCTGAAACGTGAGGACCAAAGAGATCCGCTGTTTCAGCTTTCCGCTTTCATCTTTCTTCTCGTTTCCGCTCTCCTAATTCATCCTTTCTTTCATCGCCAATGCGGCGGATAGGTGCGCTCGTAACCCGGGAGGGCTTCGATCCGTTTCACCCATGTCGAAACATTCGGGAAACTATCGGCCAGGGGGAGAAGTTCCAGCTTCAGTGGTTTTGCCGCGTCTTTGCCGGCAGCTCGCAAGACAGTTTGAACCAGCGGGAACAAGCTGATGTCGGCGGCGGAGATCTGTTTGCCAACCAGCCATGTCGAACCCGATAGCTCTCGATCGATGCGCTTCAATTCCTGGCGGACGGCTTCCGCCGCCTCCTGAATTTTTTCGGTCTCATCAAGCCCTTTGCCAAAGAAAACCGGCCGGATCACTTTATCGCCGAAGTTGAGCAAATAAGCTTCGGTCTCCATCATGGCTCGCCAGATGAGGCCGGCCTCTTGCGGCGAGGTCCCGAACATCGGCGGCTCGGCATATTTTTTATCCAGATAGGCCATGATCGCCAGCGATTCATTCAGAACGAAGTCGTCGTCTTTCAGCACAGGCACTTTGCCGCGCGGATTGAGCTTGAGGAAACGGGCAGCTTTATGATCGCCCTTTGAGAATTCCAAAAGTGTCGATTGGTACGCCAGACCTTTCAGTTCCAACATCAACATAACCCGCCAGGCAAACGGACTGCCGCTGCCCCAGTAGAGTTCCAAGGCCACTCCTACCTCCATATGATAATTGGACAGTATTAGTTCTTATATAACGCTTGCAAAAACCCCTCTTTCTCCAGTTCGTCGAGAATTGTGAAATCGATGAAGCGCCGAGGGTCGGCGGTTTTAGCCGCGGGCATTTTATCGAGTCCCTCGAGGATGGTCCTCACGCCTTCTACCGATGTGCGCGGGATGCGCAGCATGTTCTTGGCCTGTAGCGCATAGGCCTCCTTTATTTCATCTCTATTTTTTGCGCGCGTCCATTTTTGAATCACCTTGATGGTGAACTCTTCGTCTTCCTGATACGTCTTCATGCCTTCGAGGAAACCACGCATGAAACGCTTCGCGAGATCGCGCTGACCATCGATGAAACGTTTTCTCGTGACCACCGTACCGGTTATATACGTTTTGCCGATCTTGGTCATGTCGAATAACTCGACGAATCCGAGATTTTTCGCTCGAATGTTATTGGGAATTGATATCGGCGCGGCATCGATGACGCCATTGACCAATCCTTGAACCAACAGGCCCATTTCATTGAGTTGAATCATCGAAACATCCGTGGACGGGTCCAACCCCCACATCTTGAGCGTGGCCCGCGCCAGAGCATCCGGTGTCGCCCCGAAGCGGGTGACGCCAACTCTCTTGCCCTTGAGATCTTGCGGCGTTTTGATCTTGGAGTTGACGATAAAGCTGTAGAGCGGCTTGTCGAGAATTGCGCCCATAAAAATGGTATCGGCGCCGCTAAGATTGGAGCTCACGGCGCCATCCGTTGCCGATTGCACAATCGTCACCTCCCCCGCCAGCAGCGCCTGCAGCGCGGTGATACTGCTGGCGTGAATCAGTTCGACATCGACACCATGTTTTTTGAAAAGGCCCGCCTCTAAACTGATCCATGGAATCGCTTGGTTGACCGTGATGGCGCTGTAGGCAAGGCGCAGGGGCGTGATCTTCGCTGATTCAGCAGCGTTGGCGGTAGCCATCGAATTTGAACCCAACAGCCAGATGATTGACCAAAAGAGCAGAAATCTACTTTTCATCGCCACGAGAAATTTCGGCATACACCCTCCCACCGTTCAACTTTAGCAATATTCGACTTCTGCGCCTCGGATCAAGAGGAATTTTGCCTTACAGACGTCCATCTTAAACTCGAGAGAACAGTGCGCTATAAGAACCTATCCAGAGCGGCGAGGAAAAGACGTCTACCGGATACTGGATCGATCTAGGTCTGGTTCACTAGATGGCCATCGAGACTTCGGGAATCACGGACCGAAGTCCAGGGGTCATTGACGATATGCCAGCAGGATCAAAACGCACCATCATTGAACATTCATTCCAAAAATGGGTTGCCAAATGACTGCGCTATGGGAGATAGTGCCGGTCTAGCCTTTCAAACGAGATAATCCTTTAAGGAGAGCTACATTGATGGCAGACGCAATTTCCCACGATGCTCGGTGGAGCGAATATCCCGGCGAGGAATGGTCCGACGCCATGGTTCAGGCAATGAAGCTTGGCGGAATCGACCACCTATTCTTTGTCTCCGGCTCCGAGATCGCCTTTTGGCAGGAAAGCATCGCCAAGGCTCAGGAGAGAGATTGGCCGGCGCCCAAGTTAATTACTGTACCGCACGAGAGCGTCGCGCTGAACGCCGCTCTCGGCAGCGCCATGATCAGAAACCAGCCGGCAGCCACCGCAGTGCACGTCGATGTTGGAACATTAAATTACGGCGGCGCGATCCATACCGCCTGGCGCGGTAATTACCCAGTGCTGATCACCGCCGGAACAGGACCGCGCGCTTATGCCGGCTCGATGACCGGCGCGCGCAACAGTCCCGTGCAATGGGTCCAAGAGCCACGCGATCAGGGCGGCATCGTCAGGCAATACACTAAGATCGATCATCGCCTGGAGCATCAGGACAATCCAGGATTTATGATCAGCCGCTTATTGCAGGTCGCCATGAGCGAGCCCAAAGGCCCGGTCTATCTTGCCGCGCCGCGCGAAACGGCAATGATGAAGATTCCCGGTAAGACATACTTCCCGACTCGCGACGAGCTTGGCGTTGCGCGGCCCGCGTGGCCCGATCCCACCGATGCCAGACGGGCGGCGCAGTGGCTCATAGAAGCGCGCAATCCGCTCATCTGCTGCGCTACTGGCGGACGCAATCCTGAAGCAGTTGCGGAAACCGTTCGGCTCGCCGAGTTACTCGCATTGCCGGTTGTGGATTGCGACCGCATAGACCGATTGAACTTCCCGAGCACTCACCCGCTTTACGGCACCGGACCGGAGATCAAAGATGCCGACGCGTTGCTGATGCTCGAAGCGCTGGTGGCTTACACCACGCCTACTAGCGCGCCACGACCCGGCGCTAAAGTCATCTGGGCCGATGCCGATCCGGTGATGTCGGCGTACAAGACCATGGACTTCCAGGCCGACCTCTGGCTTCCGGTGACCGCAACGACCGCGGCCCGCGCCATCTATGAAGCGGCAACTGCTCTCCTTTCGAAAAGCGACATGAGCCGAATCGCCGAACGACGCGAGCGATTAGAGTCAAGCAAGCGCGAAATGAACCACAACAACGAGCAAGCCGCCATCGCAGCCGGACGGCGCAAACCGATGCACCCGCTCTGGGTCGCCTATCAACTGGGAAAGATTCTCGAACCGAACGCCGTCGTGCTCGATGATTCCATCAGCAACTCGGATTTCGTCTGCGCGCATCACGGGCGAATTCAAGCCGGCACCTACTTCGCGAGCGGCGGATCATCCGGCGGCTGGGGCGCCGGTGCGGCGTTGGGGGCCAAGCTCGCAGCACCGGAACGTGATGTCATCCTGGCAACCGGCGACGGATACTTTATGTTTGGCACGCCGATGCCGGCATTGTGGACCGCCGCTCACTACAAGGCGCCTTTTCTGACACTGGTATTCGTCAACCGCTCTTACAGCACGGGAACCAACGGCCTCCGCAGAACCTATCCGAGCGGCGTCGCAGTGCGAACGGAGAATTTTGAAGGCGGCGTATTCGATCCGCCGCCCGACTTTGCCAAACTCGCTGAGTCCGCCAACTGTTACGGCGAGACTGTGCGTGAACCGGATGAAATAGGCACGGCGCTCAAACGAGGATTGGAACAGGTGCGCAAGGGAACGCCCGCGTTGGTCGCGGCGTATTTACCGACTTTGGTCGAGGAGATGTCGTTGGCGGCGCGGAAGTAAGAATACGTTCAGCTCAATGGTAGAAAATTGGGGCCACTATTACTATGCCGAAAACTCTTCAGGCGACGGCCGCGATCCACTGTGTTGCGTCATCGACACCCATAGTAAGCCCCTCGGGTAAAAACGCGCTAGGAAAGCGAGCTGTGGTAACCCCATCGCGCATGGTTCCGAGAGCTCGAATGTTTCAATGGCGTGTTGTCACTACCTCCGTGAGCCGAGGGTCACAAGTCACGCACAGAATAGAATACGAATTACCGTTCGGATCCAGGAACATACGGACATCGTGCCCTCCCACCAAGTGGCTGTCGATGAACTTCTGAAACGCTTCAAAAGCATAAGAACTATGACGTTCATTGGATTGCGATTGCTCTAATTTGTCCTTGCTCATTTTGCCTCCTGGATGCTGTACGAGTAGAAATGCGCGGGGTATATAGCATAGCTTTTTGCGTGAGTCACGCACCCGTATTTCGAGCAAGGTACGGTTAGCAACTGGTGAGCTTCAATCGGAATCATCGCAGCTAATGGCCTTCCATTTTTATTCAGAGCCCAACGTGTGTCCATAAGATCAGCAGAAATCAAGTGAGCGGCCGGGCGAATCGTCCGTCTGGCACAGCCCGGACCACTACCCGAGGTTTCTTACCGCAGCCACTATCGATTATGACTGGAACGAAACTTCAACGCTGTTGACTTCCCAGCGTTTCGACGTTAACAACGAATCGAGTAAGGAGACCCGCTCGAAAATCCGCCAATGAGATCGCGAGATCTCATAGTGAAAAAAGGAGCAAGACTATGGCAGACCAGAACTGCGCTCACGCTGGCTGCGCCTGTAAGATCGAGCACGGACACGGTGTCTCACGAGGAAATGAAAATTACTGCAGTGATCACTGTGCACAGGCCGGCACGGGACGGTCGGGCCAGTGTGTGTGCGGCCATCCGGATTGCGAGACAGCAGGGATGACTCGCTGAGCAATCCCCTGCTGGTCGAAAGTCGGTCAGGAGCTAAAAAGATAGCTCCGGAAGTGCCTTAGAGATTGCCGCAACAGAGCAATTTCATTTCTCATTTAAAAGAACCCGATGCCTGTCGACGTTCGAATGAGTTAATCGAACCCCGCCGGAGAGCTTGCGAAAATTCGTCGTGCTCGATACGAGCGATGTCTGATTCCCTTTCGGTATCACTTCCGTGTAATCACGGAAGTCACCATCGATGAGAAGCAGGCAGATCGTCTGCTGCTTTTCTAGCGCGCTAGCTGATCAATCTTCTAAAGTTCGTTTGTCATCACGAAGGTTTGCTTTTGTCGAGTTCTGTCAATGCCCGTCGCGGGAGGGTATCTCTGCGCGGGCTAGTGGTGGGGTCTCATGGTGCATTTATTGCAGAATCACGTGGAAGCGCCACTAAAGCGCAATCCCTATGTATCACAAATTGTAAAAAGGAGCCGTCCTAAGAAGCATGAAGAAATCTAAACCGATCACAGGTCGCAATCCATTGCTGTTCGTTATTGGCCTAGTCGTCTTCTTTGGTGTAAGTGGTTGTGCTGGCGGATCGCTCACCACCCGGGAAAAAGGTGCAGGAATTGGGGCTGTGGGAGGCGCAGGCGCCGGAGCGCTTATTGGAAGTGCGGTTGGCCGACCCGGTGCCGGAGCAGCAATTGGCGGAGTTCTGGGACTAGGTGCGGGAGCCTTGGTGGGCGATCAGCTCCAAGGTCAAGAAAATATCAATCAGCAGCAACAGCAACAAATCCAAGCAAATCAGGCTGAAGTCGAGCGTCAACGTTTAGAGCTTCAGCGCCTAAAGCGCCAGCGAGAATATTAGCCCGGAGATTGGATAAGAATAGCCCTCATTTCTCATAGGCGATTCAGCGCCGACGCCAGCCTCTTTCCGCTGTGACAAGTGACTGCGGATCACTGGTCGTGGCCCACTCACATTACCTACTGAGATCTCCAGCAGCGACACATGGTCCCCACTCAGACACTGAGTCTGCGGCCACTGCCGTGGTGTCCCCCCTGCCAGTGGGTAGGCTCATCTCGTCGGAATCAATCGGTGAAACGTTCGCTTGCAGTAACAACAGCATCACCGCAGTCGAATACTTTCGAGCAACGCAACGCTTGCTGTCGAACTTGATCACAGAGCCAGTCCTTACCGCCAGATAACTGCTGGACGGCGTGCGCGGATATCGGTTCGACAAACTGGAGCCGGCCGCGCCTGTCGCCGGGGTATGTTTCGAGATTCTACCCGGCGGTAGTACGCACCTTATGACTGGTTGATTACATTGCTGCGCGGGAGGAGCAGGTTAGCTAAAGCCTCCTGATTTCGTATGTACCAAACGGATGACGCTATCAGAGTGATAATTGCTGCTGAGATGATTAACGCCTCTTCCTTATGGTTGGACTAAATGTGGCGAAAAAGTGCGGACCACTTCAGCTTCCAACTCTTCGCGCGCGGTCAAGGTTTCGCCCAGCATACGAGTGAGGTCGGACGATTTCTCTACAGCGATGGCGTGAAAGGATCATAAAGCCGGGGAGATGCTTGCTTGTTTCTCTGTGAAGCACGTTCTCACCTGGTTGAAGAAGCCACACCGCCCACAGATACAACAACGAATGCCACTGCAACCATCACGTCCCATACCATCGGAGCAACCTCCTCCTGACTGACACCCCTGAGCCGAACGAAAAGAGACGGTTTTTGATCACAAAGTTGTCTCTCATCGAGAGTGATAGGTTTTCGACTTTTAGTTTTTCATGAATCTCCTATCGATTAAATTCGCTAGGAAATAGCCGATGAGCGCGGAAGCGGTGACGCCGAGGACCGCTGCAATGAGGAAATAGCTCAACAGTAGCGTCATATGTTCTTCTCCTGGCCCCAAAGTTTGGGCCTCGCCGGCGCAGCGCCCTTTGATAGCTTCTCAAAGGTGGGCACAACGCTGTCGCTGCGCAGCGAGGGCGCGGTTAGTAGCACAACTGCTACGGGTGAATCAAGGGGCGCACCGCAGCCTTGCTACGGTCTCAGCTTGCCGGAGTCACGCCGCGTCATATATCATCACTGAAGAAATTAGGAGAGAACAACAATGAGTGGAAAGCCATTTTAAGTAGGCGGAGTTATAAACCTTGCAAACGGCGAAGAGACAAAAGACACTCAGTTACGAGATCGCTGAGGATAGGCTTTTTGTTGTGGAGTTTGTCGGCAAAACGGTTTGTGCAGCAGAATCAAATTCTCTTTGTAGCGCTTGAAGTCTACACGAACTCCGTCCCAGGCATTTATCCGATTGCCACAAGCGGAACCTCGACTATTGCAGATCTGCTTTTCCAGCTAGAGGATTTGGATGTCAACGGGTACTGTTTTATGCAGACCCTCATAGTCAAATTATAGTGACTACAGCGCGACACAATGGTAATGCGGCCGCTCGGATTTTCGTGGACATCTCTGGCAGGTTCGTCCAACCTTAATTGTCACACCGAAGCCGCAGCTCGCACGTTGCATCTTTTGAGCAGAGATCGTATCCGCGACGGCAGACGTCATAGACTACCTGGTGCTACCTTCCGTATACCTTCGCCACGGCTTCGCCCGACGTGATTACATCGCGTCCATCGCGGCAACAAATAGTTATTCTTATGCCTCGGATGCTTTTTGCATCGGATCTTTTGACGGGTTTGAAATCTTGTGGAGCGGTATCGCTCACGCTTCCATCCTAGCATGCCGTTCGGAAGGCGGTGGAGATAACTGCGGTGGAATAACTGTTGTAGCAACGTCAATATGTCAGGTTAACAGCAACACGAAGATGTCAGGGTGAGAGATCATGAGGTTGATTCAAAGATCTGGTCAAGGTCCATAGCGAAACATGTCCCGCTTACTGTTGGTTCGGTATAAGCCGATGGGTGAACCGTTTTGAAGTCGAAGCGGGTGATTCTTTGTTCTTTGAAGAAGAACTCCACCGAGCCATCTAACAAGACATGGACATTGATTTCTTAGCGGCGTAAGAGCGCTGATCAGACTAGGCCCCGTAGGAACCGACTTAAATCTAAAAAACGGGGAGGGAAAAGCAAAGAGAAGTCTCAGTGCCAGGGGAAAAAGGCAAGCGAAGGCTTGGTCGAAAGCGCCTTGCCTACAAATGCCGACAAATTGTTTGTCATTCGTCCAAGTCTTAAGCTCTCGGGGCGGTGAGCACGAACCTTTGGCCCTCGCCGCGAGCACCCCTCACTTCGACATGATGCTCTTTTCGATAGTCTTGCATTTAAGATCATATCCATGGTTTTTGGACGAGACATCACGAGCTGACCCGCCCTTACTCCATAGTGACGCACGTACCGGACGGCAGCGCGCTCCACTAGCTTGTTCTGTTCGGGCCTTCCGAACCCCGCGCCCCCTACGCGTTCGCTCAACTCTGGTTTCCGGCGGCGCCGCAACCCGCGCGATGCCCACCAAGTTCGTTTCGATACGTTTAATAGGCGAGCACCGTGTCCGCAACACGTGCTTTGTCAAGTTCAGGGACGAGTTCAGTTGCGCCCCATTTATGAGGCTGTGGCGACGAGATTACATGCGTGGGGATAATTCTCAAACTTTGGTACATGAAGGCTGATGGTAAGTACGGCTTCTAGTTTAGTGAAAAGATTGAAGTGACAGCAACCACGAAAAACTCTTGGCACACAACTGGTACATGATTTAAAGGGGTTTAGAGCTAGAATCTGTAAGTAAGTAGAAGGGTTGGCGCGCCCGGAGGGATTTGAACCCCCAACCCCCAGATTCGTAGAAGCGAGCAGCGGTTTATCTCAGATTCTGTGAAATCACCTGTCGTTTAAATCCAAGTATTTACCGTCCAGTGTCAACGTGAGAAAAGCTCACATAAGTTGAGCCGATGGACACATTTTGGACACATTTAAACGTTCGGATGGACTGAAAGATAAGCCATGTGATATAGCCATCCCGGAAAATACTTGGGGCGTCGAAACCTGTCATGAGCACCGCCGACGAAGATGAACTGATTAGACTCGCACATGAGTTGCAGTCCATCGATAAAGCCGCCGTAAAAGCCATAACCGAACAGAAGTTTGACGAGGATTTTTGTGCTCTAGCGCTCACCCATTTCCGCATCAAGAGGAAGATAAGAAGTTTATTGG
>JAICEJ010000066.1 GCA_025924215.1 Candidatus Binatia bacterium | reverse complement strand
GATGAGCGCCTTGTAAGAGCCGCCCGCCAGTGAGGTGTACCACATCAACTTTCCTTCGGCCTTGGCGCCCGCATAAAGGATCTGTTCGCGGTCCGCGCCCATATAGCTCACCAACTCGCTCAGGTTTGCCGGCTTGCGCGTTTGCACCCAGGCCGGAGACGGGGAAACGAAAAGGGCGAAAAGGATCAGTGCGACAACTCTCATTTTCAAAGCCCTCCCGGATTTGTGGTTTTTTGCAGTGGCTGCCCCTATATCGCCCCCGGAGGTTTCAGTCAACGCGGTCCCGCGAATTTCAGGTCGGCTCAAGACCTTGGGGGCGGACCAAGCTACATCGCGGTAAGCTCATTATTTTTGTTCCAAAATCTAGTGTTCCGAGCTTAGCGCCTCATTTTCACCTGCCAAATTAGGTTCGTAAGCTTCACTTTGCTCCCGGAGCACATATGTGCCGCCCCCTTCAATCACTTCGCGACGCGAGTCTTTCAATCCGAGTTCGCTCTTCACCTTCGCCGTTCTTATTAGAAGGCAATTGTACTCGGTGCGCCGCGCTTCGGCGCTCACCGCGTTGTGTTACTCAAACTTCTCAAATGGCAGGCCGACATAATTTTCAGCAAACATAGTCTGCCCGGCATCCGATGCGGTCAAGTAATCAAGCTCGGAAATTTGTAAACGCCTGCTCATGGGATCATCGTCGAACTTATGCAGCAGGGATGTATACCACCAGGAAAAGCGGATCGCCTTCCAAACGCGGCGCAGCGCTGTGTCGGAATAGCGATCGAGCAAGTCAGTTCGTTTTTCTTTGTAATAGGCGAGCAGGGCGCGCGCGAGATAATAAACATCCGAAGCCGCAAGGTTAAGTCCTTTTGCGCCTATGGGCGGGACGATGTGCGCGGCATCGCCTGCCAGGAAGAGCCGACCAAAGCGCATGGGTTCAGCGACAAAACTATGCAGGGGCGTGATGCTCATTTCGAGACGGGCACCCGTTGTAACGGAATCAGCCGTATCAGAAGGAAGGCGGCGGCGCAGTTCATCCCAAAAAGCATCGTCGCTCCAATTATTGACGTTATCGTCGGTATTGCATTGCACATAGTAGCGACTGCGGGTGTGCGAGCGCATACTGCACAACGCAAAGCCGCGTGCATGGTGGGCATAAAGCAGTTCATCCATGACCGGCGGCACATCAGAGAGAATTCCCAGCCAGCTGAACGGATACGTTTTTTCAAAAGTTTTGATTTTGTCCGCCGGAAGGCTTCGACGTGCAACGCCATGATAGCCGTCACATCCTGCGACAAAATCGCAGACGAGTTCCCGGCGTCGGCCGTTTTGCTCGTAGAGGATTCGTGGGGAATCCGTATCGCTTCCTTCCACCTTGATGGCCGGCGCGTCGAAGTGGACAATTCCCCCGGCCTCATCGATGTGCGCTTTCATCAAGTCGTGAGTGATTTCGGTCTGGCCGTAGACCATCACAACTTTTCCATTCGTATGTTCGGGAAAATCAAGGCGTTCGAGCCGGCCGTCAAATGCGATATTGATACCCTCGTGGATCAAACCCTCGCGATCCATGCGTTCGCCCGCTTTGGCTTCCCGCAGCAAATCCGCCATACCTTGTTCAATCACACCAGCGCGAATGCGACCTAGTACATAGTCGCGGCTGCGATTCTCGACGATCACCGTGTCAATTCCTTGCAGATGCAGCAATCTTGCAAGCAGCAGACCCGCTGGTCCTGAACCGATGATTCCGACTTGGGTTCTCATCCTTGTTCCTGTCGGCTATTCATTGCGAAGCACAGGAATTTTCAAATTCCGATTCCTTCGATCGCTACTCTGACGAAATCGCCGTTTGGAGAGCATTGCGCGGTCGATCTATTCAGGCGTTGCGATATTTTCCAAAGAGCAACGGACCCTTAAGTTAACTGGCTGGTTGCATGGGTCGAGGCCAAGACGTGATCGACGATCGCCTCGGCGAACTGCGGATCGTTGATGTGGCAGCTCGTCGTACGGTGTGTCTTCTGGCGGAACATGGTCTTGGCTCCAAGTCGAATGGCTCGGCCGTACACCGCATCTACGTCGTCAACGTAGACGTGGATCGACCCGACCCAGGGTGAAACACGAAATGATGGTAAGTTGCTTTTCGGATCTCGACGCGAGTAATTGAACCCCGGCTCCATCAGCCGCTTGCGAGCCAGCTGTCAACACCTCGACAGCGAGTCGGACCAAAAGAGCAGCCTCCATTCGTACGATTTGGGCGTACGGTATCCGATAAAGGTGGTCTCATACAACTATAATCGGCTTGAGAGGGCAGGAAACAAGCTTGACTTAATCATCGTAGCTGATCCAAGGATATGTCGCTGCGAAAAGGATATGTCGCTGCGAAAAAATACGTCCTCTCAAAGGACAACGGGTTCTTGACGAGGCTTTCGGTAACGAAAGGGAAATCGTTCCGCGAGCCAAGCGTCGATCCCGCCTTCGAGCGGGCGGACCCTGTGGATTCCTTTGGCTCGCAGCAGCAGCGCCACACGGGCGCTTGGTAGGATGAGGGGTTGGCGCGGTCGCAGACGAGATGGGAAAGGATCGAGCCGGAACCGAAGATCCGAAAGTGGTTTCAGGATCTCTCGCGCTTAAGTACTTAAGTCAAGATTTGACCCAACCCGTGACCGACCCCAACCCGTGACCCACAACGCCATGAGAGAAATGACGTCGCGTTATCAAACTTAAAAAAGCGACGGCGGGCATTTTAATCTGCATCAAGTCAGGTGAGTGCTCTCTCATTCCCCGCCCTCCAACGGCGCTCTCAAGCTCTCCGACCGTTTCAGCTTCCAACAGCCGGTCTTCTTGACGAACGTGCGGAACTTCGCATAGCGTAAAGCTCGCAGCCGACAAACCTTTTCTTTGTAGCGGCCGCGCGATTGATCACAAATATAGGGGAGGACACGACATGTCTGATAGTAACAATGGGTTAGACAAGATCTCCGCGCTCAATCCCGTTGGATATGCGCCCAAAGTGACCCCGAAGCCGATGGCGCCGCGGCTGGACGGCCTCGACGGCAAGAGCATCTACTTGGTCGATCCGCGCTTCGATGATTCCGGCCTTTTTCTGCGCCAGGTGCAAGACTGGTTCGGCGAGCACATGCCTTCGGTCAAAACCAAGCTCGTCGAAATGTCGAGCGTCTACACCAAGGACGATCCAAAAACGTGGGAGATGATCAAGGCCAACGGCGACGGCGCGATTATCGGTGTCGGCCATTGAAGCACCTGCGCGCCGGCGGTCGCCGTGCATGCAATCGCGCTCGATAGTAAATACGGTGTTCCCACCGTCGCTATCCATACCAACGTCTTCGAGAAAGCCGTGCAGTCGGTGACACGCATGCACGGCATGCCCGAAGCGCGCTACACGTTCGTTCCCCAGCCGGTGATGGGCAAGACCGCGGCGCAGCTGCGCGCCTACGTCGACGGCAAAAGTCCGATCAGCGGCCGGCCGGTGATGCAGGAAGTCATCGAAGGTCTCACCCGCCCGGCCGAGGGAGATCGGATCCGGGAAACCAAATTCGAGCGCACAACGCCGCGGTTCGTCGAGGCCGACACGGACGAGAACCTGCAGCGATTGTTCCTCGACAATAACTGGACCGATAAACTGCCGATTGTTTTGCCCACGGAGAAGCGCGTAGCGGAAATGCTCTCGCACACGAGCCACAAGCCGGGCGAAATCGCCGGACATATTCGCTCGAACCAGTTTCGCCAGCACTGGGAATTTACCGTCGAGCAGGTCGCGGTCAACGCGGTGATGGCGGGCGCCCGCCGGGAATATTTTCCCGTCATTCTCGCTCTCGCAGCCAGCGGCGTGAGCGCGCGCGGCAGCACGACCAGCTCCATGGCGGCAATGGTCGTCGTCAACGGCCCGATCCGAAACGAGATCGCCATGAACTCCGGCACCGGCGCCATGGCGCCGTACAATCATGCCAATGCGACCATCGGGCGCGCCTACGGTTTATTGTCGCAAAATCTCCAGGGCGGCTCGATCCCAGGCGACAGCTATATGGGCTCCCAGGGCAACGGCTATGCCTACGGCACGGTCACATTCGCGGAGAACGAAGAACGCAGCCCCTGGACGCCGTTCCATACGCAGCACGGATTCAAGCCGACCGACAGCACGGTGAGTATATTCACCGGCTGCCGCTCGACCGCGTTTACCCTCGGCGTGCGCGAGAAGTACTGGCGCGAGCACGTGCGCAACATGCTACGCGGCATGGATGCCCACAGCGCGCCGACGTTTTTGCTCGATCCCATCGCCGCGCGTCAGTACATCGACCGCGGCGGGTTTGAAACCAAGGAAAAGCTCATCCAGTGGATTTATGAAAACGCGTTAATGCCGGCCGGCGAATACTGGGATTACCAGTTGATTCAGAATTACATCTACCCACGCGCGACCTTCGGCGAAGAGCCCTACGCGTCCAAACTGAAAGCCGCCCCCGACGAAATGGTCAAGATGTTCAAGCCCGACGAAATTCACGTCGTGGTCGTCGGCGGCGAAACCAATGGCTACTGGCGCATCATGGGATGCAGTTATCAGAAAACTGTTTCGGTGGATGAGTGGAGATAATTATAGCTCGTTCAAAACGTTCAAGCCGTTCAACCGCTACGCTCCGTTCAAACCCCCACCTCTTGTCCTCCCCCGCGACACGGGGGAGGATGAAGGAGGGGGGCTTCAACGATTTGAACTTTTGAACGGCTTGAACCAAAGAATCTAAATATGTCTGAGTATGATGTAATCGTCGTCGGTTCCGGCCTCGCCGGGTTAACCGCCGGCTTGTTTTCCGCGCGGCACGGCCTTTCCCCTCTGATTTTGGAATCGAATATTCCCGGCGGGCATCTCATCAGCATCGAGAAGATCGAGGATTTCCCCGGTTTTCCGGATGGCATCGCCGGTTATGACCTTTGCCCGACAGTTCAGCGCCAGGCGGCGGACCACGGAGCCGAGTTTGAACGCGCCGAAGTCGTCAAGCTGGAAGCCAAAGATCGTTTCTGGTCGGTTGCAATCGACGAACAATCGCATCTCACCAAAGCCGTCATCGTCGCCACGGGTTCGGCGCTCAAAGAACTCGACGTGCCTGGCGAAGAGAAACTGATGGGTCGAGGCGTAAGCCACTGCGCCAGCTGCGACGGTCCGCTCTACGACGGCCAGGTCGTCGGCGTGGTCGGCGGCGGTGACTCCGCGCTCCAGGAAGCGCTGACACTTGCCAACTTCGCGCAGTCGGTTTTAGTTTTTCAGCGCGAAGCAAGTTATACCGGCAACCGTTCGTATCTCGACAGAGTATTGAACGAGCCGAAGATCGCGCCGCACTATAGAATTACCGTCGAAGAGGTTTTGGGCGATGATAAAGTAAGCGGCCTGCGCGTGCGCGATCTTGATAAAAGTGAGACGTCTGAAATCGAGCTGGCAGGCTTATTCGTTTACGTCGGCTTGAAGCCGAATACTGCGTTGTTGAAAAATATTTTAAGGCTTAGCGACACCGGGCACGTGCCAACGGACGTCTGGATGAGAACCGTGCGCGACGGCCTTTACGCCGTCGGCGACATTCGCCAGGACTCGGCGGCGCAGGCGATTAAGTCTGCGGGCGACGGCGCGACCGCGGCGATTGCGGCGTATCGAGACATAAAGGGCGAATTTCATGGAAGCTGAGGTCGGCAGAAACCAACTGGCATTGTCTGGTTTTGCGCATGAGCGTCGTTCCCGTGAAAACGGGAACCCAGGTTACCTGTCTTGAAGCCCGGCTACGGGAGAGCGACGAGCACGTGGAGGTGGCATGAGTAATTCTGTGAACGACTTGAAAGCTGTCGCCTCACTCATGTTTGCCGCTTTTACTCTAGCTCTTACTCTGCCCGTCCACGCCCAACCCAATTTCTTCCAGGGAAAGTCGGTCAGAATCATCCGCGGCGGCCAGCCCGGCGATCTTTACGATCTTTGGACGCGCCACATCGCGACCTATCTCGGCAAACACATTCCCGGCAATCCAAGCGTCACGGTGCAAAACATGCCGGGCGCGGGTTCGGTGATTGCGGCCAACTATGTGTACAATGTCGCGAAGCCGGACGGCCTCACTCTGGGCTCACTCAATTCGGCCATCTACATGGATCAACTAATCGGCCGCAAGGAAGTCCAGTTCGATTGGGCGAAGTTCAATTGGATCGGTACACCGGAACCGACCGAGCTGCTGTTCATTATGCGCGGCGACAGTCCGTATAAATCCATCGACGATATGCGCAAGGACGGCGAGTCGCCAAAATGCGGCTCCACGGGTACCGCTTCGATCACCTATCATATTCCCAAGCTCCTCGACGACGTGCTCGGCGCCAAGTCCATTATCATTGCCGGCTATCAAGGCGCCGGCGATATCGACGTCGCCCTCGAACGCGGCGAGTTGCAGTGCCGGCTGATCACCATCGCGGCGTTTTTTGGCCGCGAGCCGCACATCTCCTGGTATAAAAAGGGATTCACCCGTCCGCTCGTGCAAACCGGCCGCAAGCGGGATCGCTTGTTACCGGATACGCCTACTTTTCATGAGCTATTGGATCACTACAAGGCGAGCGACGCCGATCGCCGCTTGGTCACGTTGATCACCGCATCCAATGAGTTTGGGCGGCCGTGGACCGCGCCGCCGAACATGCCCGCCGATCGAATCAAGATCCTTCGCGACGCTTGGGATAATACGCTCAAAGATCCCGATCTCCTGGCCGATGCAAAGAAACGCGGCTGGCCCGTCGATCCCATCAGTGGTGAACAGCTCTCCGCATTGGCTAAAGAAGTAATTGCGCAGCCGCCCGAGGTGGTGGCCAGATTGAAGAAACTGTTGGGAGAATGAAGATTGGAGTAATGGATTATTGGAGTACTGGAGTGATGGGTCTTCAATTCCGGAACGATGCGGAGATTGCACCGCCGAGGCGCTGAGGTCGCGGAGTAAAGAGTTCTTAATTAAAAATTACTTCGACTCTGCGAACTCCGTGCCTCTGCGGTGAGTCGTCCCCAACGAAACTCGGAAATCCTCAATTCCCAATACTCCAACAGTCCAATCTTGGGAGGTTCTATGCCAGCAAGATATCGTGCCGACCACATCGGTAGCCTGCTTCGACCCGCTGACCTGCTGCAAGCACGGAATGCAAGTTCTGACACCGTGCAGCTGCGCGCGCTCGAGGACAAACACATCCTGCGGGTCATCGCGCGTCAGAAGGATCTCGGCTTCAAAATCTTTACCGACGGGGAGCTGCGCCGCAACAACTTCATGAGCGATTTCAACGACGCGGTGGAAGGCATCGATGAAGGCGTGGCCGTGGCGCGCACTTGGCAAACCGGCACGGGCCCATCGTCCCGCCCTTCCATGGTGCCAGGCACGATCGTGGCCAAAATCAAACAGAAACGGCGTCTCACCGGTCATGAATTCGTTTTCGTCAAGCAGCACAGCCCCGGCGACGTCAAGGTCACCTTGCCCACCGCCAATCAGTTTCCAGCGATCTATTATAAGAAAGGCATCAGCGACAAAGTCTATCCGACCTATTCCGATTTCTTGTGGGATATCGTGCCAATCTTCAAGGCGGAGATTCAGGCGTTGGTCGATGAAGGAGCGCAGTACGTGCAAATCGACGCGCCGCGCTACAGCTATTACATCGATCCGAAATGGCGCAGCTACGTGAAAAATGAAATGGGGCTCGATCCCGACCAGGCGCTCGACGAAGCGATTAACATTGACAACGCTTGTCTGGAAGGCGCGCAACGGGCAGGCGTGATTCTCGCTATTCACCTTTGCCGCGGGAACAACCGCAGCCAGTGGTACGCCGAAGGCGGCTACGACGCGATCGCGGAAAAATTATTCGGCCGGCTCAACGTCGATGCTTTTCTCCTCGAGTACGAGTCCGAGCGCGCCGGCACCTTCGAACCTCTGCGCTTCGTGCCGCGCGGTAAGACGGTGGTCCTGGGCCTCTTGAGCAGCAAGCTGGCTGATATTGAATCGCCGGATCATCTCGCAAGAAGAATCGACGAAGCGAGCAAGTATGTACCGCTCGAGAATCTCGCTCTCAGCCCCCAATGCGGCTTTGCTTCGACCATGGAAGGCAACCTGCTCACGGAAGACCAACAGTGGCAAAAACTTGGCTTGGTCGTCGAGACAGCGCGCAAGGTATGGAGCACAGTTTAACTTTGACGCCTTAGATCGTTGGTGGTATCTATCGTCGCGCTCAAGAACACCCAAGGAGGCAACATGAGACGGCTGATTTGCGCTGCATTCTTTATTGTGCTCGCACTGTTCGCTTCAAGCTCCGAAGGCGAGAGTCAGACGATCAAAGTCGGTGCGGTCGTGCCACTCACCGGCCGTTACGCGGCGCTCGGGGGCCAGGTCAAAACCGGTTATGAGCTTGCCGTCCAGCACATCAACGCGGCCGGCGGTGTGTCGGTCGGTGGCAAAAAAATGCAGATCGAGCTGACGATGCTCGACGACGAGTCCGACCCGACCAAAACCGTCGCGCGCCTGGAAACACTCGCCACCCAGGGCGTGGTTGCCTACCTGGGCGGAGCGGGCTCCGATCTCCATGGCGCGGCGGCTTCCATCGCCGATAAGAACAAAATTCCCTACCTCGGCGTCGCTTTCGCCTTCAATGGTATCCATCAACAGGGGCTGCGTTATCTCTTCTCGCCTTTTCCCAAATCTCCCGACCTGACCAGAGAAACTTTTGTTTTTCTCGATGCGATGATTCCCGCCGCACAGCGACCGCGCAAAGTGGCGCTGTTTCTCGAACGGACGGACTGGGGAAAGGAGATGGGCTCTGGTTGGCAAGCTCTCGCCAAGAAACATGGTTACGAAGTGGTCGCCAGCGGCGAATACGCGCCCGGCTCAAAGGATTTTTCGGATCTGATCCTGAAAGCCAAAACAGCGGGCGCCGAAGCGGTGTTTGCGCTGCCGTCGCCGCCCGACGGTATGACGATCGTCAAACAGATGAAAGAATTGGATTTCAACACCAAGGTGAATCTCTTCATCCGCGCCGCCGATCCACCCGTATGGTCGCAGAACTTGAGCAAAGACGGCGATTACGTGCTGCTTTCGCCCGGCTGGCACTTCGCCGCGAAGTATCCCGAAGTGAGCGAGATCAACGACGCGCATCAAAAATTATTGAACCGGCCGGCCGATCCTCTGGTCGGTCCGTCCTACGCTTGCTTGCAGATCCTTGCCGATGCGGTCACGCGGGCCAAGACGATTGACCGCGATAAGCTACGCGACGCCGTCGCCGCGACGAAAATGACGACGGTCGTCGGCCCTGTGCGCTTTCGCTCCGACGGGACTGGCGAAGTCAAAGTCTTTTTCCAGCAATGGCTCAAAGGCAAGCAGGAACTCGTCTGGCCCAAGGAGTTCGCCACTGCGTCGTTCGGCTATCCCGCGCCGGCATTTAGCCAACGATAGGCGGAGCGATCGGAGAAATCACCGCCGAGACGCAAAGGACGCAGAGAAAAAATAGTTCATAGACTCTGCGCGCTCAGTGTCTCTGCGGTGAAGAGCAATCCGTAACCTCACGAATTTTTTGGATTTCGATATTCGGATTTCGGAGTTTCATTCGCCGCTGTCTTCGAAAATCTAGTGCCTCTTCTGTCCCTTGATAAAGTTTCCAAAGCGTTTGACGGTGTCACCGCCGTAAAAAAGGTCAGTTTAACTGTCGAACCCGGCGAGATCCTGGGCGTCATGGGCCCCAACGGCTCGGGAAAAACGACGCTGTTCAACCTCGTCAGCGGTGCGCTCGCGCCGGACAGCGGGGAAATCCGTATCGACGGCGAGCGCACCAACGGCTTACGCCCTCATCAACTCTGCCGGCGCGGGGTTGCGCGCACGTTCCAATTGGTTCGGCCGTTTCTCGCGTTGACGGTATCGGAGAACGTCCTAGTGGGCCTCGGCTACGGGCGGGAGAAACTCAGCGGCGCGCCGGCACGTCAAAGGGCGGCGGAACTTCTAGACTCCGCAGGTCTATTTGGACGATCGGATCGCCTCGCAAGCACACTCACGGTCATGGATCGCAAGCGCCTGGAGCTGGCGCGTGCGCTCGCGTCGTCGCCCAAGCTTTTGCTGCTCGATGAGTTCATGGCGGGTTTGACACCCACTGAAACCGCGGCGGCGCTTCGCCTCATCAGGGAATTGCAGCGCCAAGGTCTAACAATCGTGCTGGTCGAGCATATCGTCTGGGCTTTGCTTGACGTTTCCCATCGCATTGTGGTGCTGAGCGCCGGGGAAAAAATCGCCGACGGCGCGCCGGCCAAGATCGCCAACGATCCGCAGGTGATCGAAGTCTATCTCGGCGGAAACACGTGAAGAGTTCAAATCGTTTAAGCCGTTCAAACCGCCAGAAAAAATACAAAAACAACGGTCTTAGAAAACGATTTGAACTTTTTGAACGGCTTGAACGGTTGTTATTGAGATATGCTCCAAGTAACTAATCTCCACGTCGCCTACGGGGAATTACCCGCGCTTCAGGGCGTCAGCCTAAAGATTCAGCCGGGCGAGTTGGTGGCGCTCGTCGGTCCCAACGGCGCCGGCAAGACAACGCTGCTGAAAACCATTTCCGGCTTGTTGCCGGCGCGGGCCGGCACGGTTCGTTGGCAAGACGAGGCGATCAACGAGGCCTCACCGCAGCGCATCGTAGAGCGAGGCATCGCCCTTGTTCCCGAAGGACGAAAGCTGTTCGCCGCGATGACAGTCAGGGAAAACCTCGAGCTTGGCGCCTTCATTTTGCGGGCGCAGAAAGAGAAATTTAGTCAGCTCGAAAAAATTTTTGCTCTTTTCCCGCGCCTCGCCGAACGCCAGCGTCAACGCGCAGGATCGCTCTCGGGCGGCGAGCAGCAGATGCTCGCTCTCGGACGCGCGCTCATGGGATTGCCGCGGCTTCTTTTGCTCGATGAACCCTCGCTCGGCTTGGCGCCGCGCGTGGTCGAGTCGATGATGTCGATCTTGTCCGATCTCCACCGCGGCGGCATGAGCGTGCTGATCGTGGAGCAAAACGTGCACGCCGTTCTCGCGCTCGCAGAGCGCGCTTATATTCTCGAAGGCGGGCGCATCGTCGACGAGGGCGAAGGCCGAAAACTCCTCGAAGATGATCATGTACGCGCGGCCTACCTCGGTCCCCTGGTGCGAGTTGGTGAGTCGTGATCATCGCTGAAAGTGGGCTCACCACAACGAGCGCAAGCCACTTCAGCGTCATTCCCGTGAAAACGGGAAGGTGGATTCACGTTTTCGCGGGAATGACTTTACGCAACTGTTGGAGCTTCACTGCAGCGCTGAAAATTCTCGTCGGCTTTCTAAAATGATTCTCACCCAACAGCTCATACTCGGAGTTCTCGTCGGCGGGCTTTACGGGCTCGCCGCCGCCGGGCTGTCATTGACGTTCGGTGTCCTTCGGGTGTTGAACGTCGCGCACGGGGAGCTGCTCATGCTCGGCGGCTACGGCACGTTCTGGCTGTTTACTCTTTGGAAAATCGATCCGTTCGCTTCGCTTCTCGCCATCGCTCCAGCCATGTTCGCCCTCGGGGCGTTGCTTTACGTCGCGTTGTTCCAATTTGTCGTAAAAGCGCACGAGGAAGCGCGCATCAAGAACTCGCTACTCATCGGCTTCGGGCTGACCCTCGTTCTTCACGCCCTCGCGATACAACTTTGGACCGCCGACGAGCGCAGCGTCACAACAGCGTACTCCGGAGCCGTGCTGCGTCTCGGTCCCTTTGCGGTGCCGTGGCTGCGTCTAAGCAGCCTGCTGTTCGCCTTCGCGATTCTCGCCGCGCTGCACATGTTTCTTTCGGAAACGCGCTGGGGCCGGGCGATCCGCGCCACCGCGGAGGATTGGGAGGCCGCCGCGCTCATGGGCATCCCGGTCGGAAAAACCTACCTGCTGGCATTCGCTCTCGGCACCGCGCTGGCGGGTGTTGCCGGCGGGTTGGTCAGCATCTCTTATTCGATCAGTCCTTCGATCGGCATCGAGTGGACCTTAAAGGCTTTGATCGTCATCGTGCTCGCCGGCATGGGCTCGCTTTTCGGCAGCTTCGCCGGCGGCATTCTACTCGGCGTCGCCGAGGCGATGAGCGTGGTGTTTGTCGGCGGCCCGTACCGCGAGGTCATCGGGCTCATTCTTTTTCTTGTCGTTTTGATCCTGCGCCCTCAAGGATTGTTCGGAGCGCGCTCATGAAACTAGCCGGCGGAATATTGCTCGCGGCCGGCTTCGCCGCAATGCCGCTTTTCACCGCGCGCAACGATCTCTTGAATCTCGGCGTACAAATTTTTCTTGCCGTCGCCCTGGCGCAAAGCTGGAACTTGATCGGCGGCTACGCCGGACAAATTAATCTCGGCCATGCTGCATTTTTTGGCTTGGGCGCGTTGGTGACGCGCATGCTGTGGGTTAGCGGGATGCCGCTGCTTTTGTCGATCGCTGCCGGCGCCGTGGTCGCTACAGCGTTTGGATGCTTGATCGGAGTCCCAGCGTTTCGGTTGCGCGGCGCATACTTTGCCATCGGCACTCTCGGCTTGGCGGAAATTCTTCGCATCACGATCGGCAATGTTCTCCCCGAGATCTCCACGATCCGCGCCGCCGAGCTCGCGTCCTACAACATGCTGCCGCGCTACTATTTGACTCTCGGATTGGCTGTTCTGTGCGTCGCCGTCGTCGCCTGGATGGTTCCCTCGCGCGTGGGACTAGGCATTCGCGCCGTGCGCGAGGATGAAATTGCCGCCGAAGCTACAGGCGTAAGCGCAGTGCGCCATAAACTTCTCGCTCTCGCCGTCTCCACGGCGATGGCCGGCCTCGCCGGCGGCGCCTTCGCCTACTACCACGTGAGCTATTACCCGCAGCATACTTTTTCGCCGGTCTGGACTTTCGATGCCGTGCTGATGTCTTTCATCGGTGGCGTTGGCACCGTTCATGGTCCGGTGTTGGGCGCCCTCTTTTATGTGGTCCTCAAGGAAGTGCTCGCGCTCCGCTGGGTCGAGTTCCACCTGATCATTTTCGGCGTGTTATTCATCCTGGTCGTGCTGTTCCTGCCCGGTGGCTTGGTCGAAGCGTGGAACCGCGCCCGCCGGCTGATTGCCCGGCCACGCTGAGCTTGGTAAAGGTTGCAGCGGGGTTACAACGGTAGAGTGCCAGTGGGGCCGATTTAAAGCGGTTGTAGTGGACGAACACAGTTATTTACTGGAGCTGAGCCGCTATGTCCATTTGAACCCGGTACGAATCAAAGCGAAAGCCCAACGGCCGGAGAGCGAACGCATTCGAGAAATCAGTCGTTATCGGTGGAGTAGCCTCCATGGGTACCTTGAAGGAAAAAGGAAGGCCTCATGGGTTACCTATGAGGTAGTGCTTGGTTATGTAGGTGGATCCGGCATAAATACGCGGAATTCGTTCAAGATGGTTTTGAATCAATTCGACTTCGATCGACATCGTGGTTACCCGGCACTACCAACGCTGGCCGCCCTGCTGCAACAGTTTCAATGTATGCCTTAGCTCGTTCGAACTGTGCGGCTGTACCTGTCCGTGCGATATCGCCGCTCACCACGACGACATCGAAAGTGAGTTTCTGGATGCTATGCTTCAACGCCGCCAGCACCGAATCCTGGTCCGCTGATTCTTCTTCAAAATGGATGTCAGAGATATGGAGAACTTGAGTCATATTCTTAGCGGTTGCCGGATAACGTACAGCTACTTGGGGCGGGAGATCAAGACCAACCTTAAGGCTCACCGCATTATTGAGGGGCAGGCATATTAAAAAATGAGCGGAAAGATCAAAATTGTGCTGATCACGGTGTGCCATGACTTGGGCAATAGGTGATTGTAAATCTTCGAGAGCAAGGAACGGCCTACAGTAAAGTCGGAGAGGACGCCATGAACGATACTTTCAACGCCGTTTATGCGCACTGGTTGAATAATCCTGAAGATTTCTGGGGCCGAGGCGGCCCAAGCGGTTCATTGGGAGAAAAAGTGGGACCGGGTGCTCCGGACTCGCGGCCGCCGTTCTATCGCTGGTTGCCCGGCGGATTGGTCAAGTCTTTGGTATTTCGACATTTAAAGTTTCTTTGGTCTCCCCGATCGTATGAGACTGCCCTGCCACGATGTCGAACGCGCACCCGCTGACGGCAGCATCTGGAGTTTGGGCTGAATCTGGACATGAACGCACCGGCGTCAGACCTTTTGAATCGTAAACGGCGTGCTTATTCAATCGTACCTCGCGCGACAGACAACAAATCCTTGTTCTTTCGCTTCACCGCGGCGGCAACGGATCGGCGCCGGCGAGCTTTTTGAAAAGCTCGACCACATCGCGGTCGCGCGGCAGTTCGCGGATCGCTTTATCCTGCTCTTCCGGCATCAACGGCGATGCTTCGAAGCCGGAAAGCTTCTTGAACTCACGATGAAACTCCGGATCTCGAAGCGCTTTGCGGAAAGCCTCCTGGAGGATCTGCACCTGCGGCTTGGGCGTGCCCGGCGCGAGCACGTAGGGTGTGCCGACGAGCCGGAAAGCTCGATACATCGTCAATAGTTTGTGCTCCGTGTCGGACTTGGCGAAGCTTTCAATCTCGGGCAAGCGCGCAAAGCCGTCCGGCCGGTTTCCTCTGGGGATTTCGACAATAGCATGAAGATCCAACAATCCCTTTTTCATCTCCTCGGTATTGCGCTGGCCGAGGGTTTCAAGCGCATTTGCCCTGCCGTCCAACTCACGGCGCTCAAGTGCGATATCGATTTCCGGGCCGCCGTAGCCGGTGACAAATCGCGGCTCCTTGAGATCCATCAAATACGCGAAGAGCCGCCCGGTGATATAGATGTCATGCCCGACCTCCTGGGCGCCGATGCGCACTCCGGTTGCG
>JAICEJ010000065.1 GCA_025924215.1 Candidatus Binatia bacterium | reverse complement strand
TTATATGGCAAAGACCAAGTTCGTCCCGGCAGAAAGATGGGCCATTTAACTGCTTTAGCGCCCAGTGCAGATGTAGCCGTGAAGCGCGTTTTACACGCTCGCGAACGGCTCGGCGACAAATAACTTCTATCACGATGCGAAGTTCCTGTGAGGCCGGCTGATGACTGCGACGATTATTCCCGCAGCGCATGATTTTCAGCTAGTACAGCCGTACGTTACTGCTCTAGTGGCTGCTTGATAGGTTGGAATTGAGCTCAGCCATTCTTGCCGGCGTGAATTCTGCAAACAGGCTATCCAAAGAATCGAAGTCCGCTAGGGTTCGTAACGAGGCAAATGTCGGAAAGATCATCGGCAAAGCGCCTTGGGTAAATCGTTGTAGAGCGTCATCGGGGGTAAGCCAAAGACTATCGGCAACTTCAGGAGAAGACACCAGAGGCGAATGTTCCGCTGGCACGGCGGCGAGGAAAAAACGCGTGTCGAAACGCATCTGAAACTGTGAGGGTGTCCGCCAGTGTGAAAAATAGGTTAATTGGGTTGTATCACAACGTAAGTTCCCGGCTTCAAGCAATGCGGCGAAACTCAAGCGTCGGCTGAGCAGAGCCGTGTGGTTTTCCACAAGCGAGCGGTTCAGGTTGCGATCCATCGCCGCAATTGTCCCATCTGCCGTAATAGCCAGCAAAACTCCGATCTCTTCGAATAATTCTCGAATCGCCGCGACCCATAGTCCCAGCGCTTCTCGCGGACTGAAGTGAGCACCGATGATCTTTCGGGCGGCAGTGGGGGAGAGGCCGTGACACCGCCGGAGGATTCGGCTGGAGAAGTCCTCCTTTTGCAGCGTGCCGCCGGGAAAGCAGTACATCCCACCAAGAAAGGCCATCTGGTTAGGTCGGCGCGTCAACAGCACTTCCATCCCTCCAGACCGTCCCGGCCGCAGTAGGATCACCGTTCCAGCCTGTTTTGCTTGAGCTGTTTCGATCACCGCACGCCTAAAGTCGAGTATAGGCTGAAAGGATTTTCACAAGGGGCGCCGGCGCAGTAATACATTTGGAACTGCCGCTCGGCATCCGAAAAAAAGATGATGCTGGAAGAAACAGTCCCAGAGATATCGCCGTGAACACAAATGGCATCCCTGAGGTCATGTAAGTTATCGCTGAGGGCATGGTCGCCGAGCGCTTTAGCTGCGGCATTCAGAAAAGCTCCAGCGCTAAATTGGCGATCATAGTCTTCCGACAGCTTGAGAAAAAGTTGGTAGACTCGATCGACTTTTTCAGAGGGAGCGCCAAATTGGAAGCTGTTGCTAAAAACGTGAAGCCCATCAGAAAGCTCGATCCGCTCAATAGTTTGATCGGTGTTGTAAGCAACGCACGCGCGATCCGTATCGGCACAGACTACTGTGAACGGCTGATAATCGCCTGGTGCCCGATCCAGAAAAACTTGATCGAGCTCAGCGACTTGTCTTAGACGAAGAAGCTCGAGACACAACAAACCGCGCGAGCGGTATGCAGCGTGTGCAACCGGACCCGGCTGCTGCCGCCGATTGAGAATGCCGACGATCAAACCGTATTCATTGATTCCTAGCCAGGTGCCGCCGGCCCGCAAATCGCGACCCCCGACGATCGTTGGTGATCCGCCGATGATCGACGGCGGCGCCGATGGCCGGTCATAGTGCTCGTCCCGGTTAGCTGCGACAACCAAGGAGTAACCCGGAAACACTTTGAAATAGAGCGCTAAAGTGCACATGATGGTAATTCAAGAAGAGTAAGAAATCTCACAGGAAACTTCAAACCGCGAGATTTGTTGTCATATTGCAATTGTGTTAGCGTTCTGTGGATTGAGAGGTCTTCATGTTTCAGTCTGTGGATCAGGTCATCGCTGGTTTCGGCGCTCAAAATTATATTTGTAACAAGAATTTAGCCACCGTCGTTTATCTTGGTGTCTGCCTACAGAAACCGATTCTCGTAGAAGGTCCAGCCGGTGTCGGTAAAACCGAGCTTGGTAAAGTTTTGGCTGGCTCATTGGGTTTAGAGCTCATCCGATTGCAATGCTACGAAGGCTTGGATGAAGCGAAAGCGCTCTACGAATGGGAATACGCAAAGCAGTTACTCTACACCCAGATTCTCAAGGACAAGATCGGCGAAGTATTGCAGGAAGCTAAAACTCTGCAACAGGCGGTTGATCGCATTGCCAGCCAAGACGGTGTCTTCTTTTCTGATCGGTTTTTGCTGCCACGTCCGTTGCTGCGCGCGATTTTATCCGATAAACGCAGCGTTTTACTGATCGACGAAGTGGATAAGTCGGACGCTGAATTTGAGGCCTTCTTGCTCGAGGTTTTGAGCGATTTCCAGATCAGTGTGCCCGAGATCGGCACTCTGAAGGCCAAACACATTCCGTTGGTCGTGCTCACCAGTAACAGCAGCCGTGAGATGTCCGACGCTCTTAAACGCCGTTGTCTGCATCTTCACATCGATTTTCCCGACGCCCAACGGGAAGCCGAGATAGTCAACCTCAAAGTTCCTGGCATCGATCACGAATTGACGCAGAACGTAATTCAGTTGATCCAACGTATTCGCAAGCTCGACCTGAAAAAAACCCCGAGTATCAGCGAAACTCTCGACTGGGTCAAAGCTCTAACTTTACTGAACGTTAGATCGTTGGATGACGAACTGGTGAATGCAACTCTATCGACTCTCGTGAAATATGAAGCCGATATCCGGAGGGCGCAGCAAGAACTACAAAGCTACTTGGCGGAGCGCCGCGCTATTCCGGGCGTCAAGCCCCAAGACGACAAGGATCATCTGCATTAAATACGAGGTTTCTCAATGCAGGACCGGATCATCGAATTTACGAACGTCCTCAGGCGCAATGGCCTGCGCGTGTCGTTATCGGAGAATATCGACGCATTTCGCGCCATCGCTTTGCTGGGCATCGAAGATGCGTCACAGTTTCGTGCCGCCCTCCGAACCACGCTGGTAAAACGCGCGATTGATTTGCGGCCGTTTGATGAACTATTCGATTTGTTCTTTTTGGGTATCGGCCGATCCCTTAATCAAGCGGACCAACAGTTGATGGAGCAGCTCGGTTTGGCACCTCAGGAGTTTCAAGAGCTGCTCGATCGCATCGATAGATTCCTCAAGCAAATGGAAGGGGAGCTGTCCGATCTCACCCGGGCTCTGCTTAGCGGCAACAAGGGAGAGCTGGAGCGCTTGTTGCGGCAAGCAGCTGCCGCCGAAGCGGCACGAGGGTTCAATCAGAGTTTTCGCTTCACACCGTTTACTAAGATCGCATCCAACCTTCAGCTCGACAAGCTTCAGGATGAAATCGAACGGCTTAAGAGCCATTTACAGATGCTGGCGCAAGGCGGCGAAAGCTCGGACTTGGTTATTCGCTACCTTGACCAGCGCCTCAAGGACTTGTACGGGATGCTCCGCGAGATCATCCAGCAGGAACAGCGAAAGCGCGGAATGGACGGTTCGGATCGAAATCGATTGGTGACGCTGGCCGACAAGAGCTTCAGCTTCTATAGCGAAGACGACATTCAACGGATGAACGAGGCGGTTACACGACTGGCTCAGCGATTTAAGAATAGGCTCTCTGTCCGGCGTAAGAAGGCTGCTCGCGGGCGATTCGACTTAAACGAAACGCTGCGCAAAAATCTTCAGTTTGGTGGAGTGCCTTTTCATATCCAATTGGAACGCCGAATGAAAACCAAGCCTCAGGTCGTGGTCTTGTGCGACATTTCGGATTCTGTCTTGAACGCGTCACGCTTTATGCTGCAATTTGTTTATTCTATTCAGGATCTCTATTCCAAGGTGCGAAGTTTTGTCTTCGTCAGCGACATTGGAGAGGTGACTCAGCTCTTTGAAGAACACGATATCCACAAGGCCATCGAAATGGCTCTCACGGGAAATGTCATCGATGTTTACTCGCACTCCAATTTCGGCCGCGCCTTTGAGCTGTTCTACAAAGAATATTTTTCGGCCGTCACAAATAAGACCACGGTTTTGATCATCGGCGATGGCCGAAACAATTATAATCGTCCGGCCGAATGGGTGTTGCGAGAAATCCAGCAGAAGGCCAAGCAACTGATTTGGCTCAATCCTGAAAGTAGGATGACCTGGGGAGTGGGCGACAGCGAAATGCCACGTTACGCTCCTTACTGTAAAGTTGCGGAGGAGTGTCGCAACATCGGCCAACTTTACAACCTCATTGAAGCCATCGCGCCATGAAGAAAATGTATATCCAGACCTACGGTTGCCAGATGAATCAATATGATTCAGAACGGATCGCGCAGGTCATGGGCCGGGCAAATTACACGCTGACCGACGAACCCGCAAATGCGGATTTGCTTCTATTAAATACCTGCAGCGTTCGCGATAAGGCGGAGCAAAAGGTTTACAGCGCCCTCGGGAGCTGGCGTGAAATCAAACAGCACAAATCAGGTGTCATTATAGGAGTCGGCGGTTGCGTTGCGCAACAGGAAGGAGACCGGCTTCTCAAGCGAATTGCTCATTTAGATCTCGTTTTCGGCACCCACAATATCCACAAGCTCCCCGAGATGATCGAACAAGTAGAGTCGGCTCACGCCCGTCCAGTCGAAATCGCTTTCTACCGGAATGCTTCCTACATGGAAGATCCCGACGGCAGGACTCACGTACAGGGCGCAAAAGCATTCGTCACCATCATGCAGGGTTGCAACAAAGTTTGCAGCTTCTGCATCGTTCCGCACGTTCGTGGTCGCGAAGTGAGCCGGTCGAGCGAAAAAATTATCGCCGAAATTAAATCACTGACTACTCAGGGAGTCAAAGAAGTGATGTTGCTTGGTCAGAACGTAAACTCTTATGGCAAGACATCTGCCGGCGAAATCTCCTTTGCGGAACTTCTTCAGCGCGTTGATGCAGTTGAAGGACTTTCACGGATTCGGTTTACAACTTCTCACCCGCAAGATTTGTCGGAGGACCTGATCGAGGCCTACGCTACTCTGGATAAAGTTTGCGAACACCTTCATTTGCCAGTTCAATCTGGTTCCGATAGCGTGCTCGAGAGAATGCGTCGCGGTTATACGCGCAGCGAGTATCTCGGTCGTATTGATCGCTTGCGACAACGTTGCCCTGAAGTGGCCTTGAGCACGGACATCATTGTCGGATTTCCGGGCGAAACCGATGACGATTTTGAAAGAACCCTAGAATTGCTCAGTCAAGTGGAGTATGATGAGATTTACTCGTTCATGTACTCGCCGCGCATCCAGACTGTATCGGCAAAGCTCTACAACGACGACGTCCTAGAAGAAAAGAAAAAAGAGCGGCTGAAGCAAGTGCAGAATGTTCAGCAGGAAATTTCTTTAAGAAAAAACAAGCAAAAAATCGGGCGGATCGAAGAAGTATTGATTGACGGCCATTCGCGCAATAGAGCGCAAGTAATGGGACGCACGCGAAGCAATCGAATCGTTAATATTGTAGGGCGTGGGAATCTGATCGGCGAGATGGTCAACGCACGGATCATCGCTGCAACAGTTAACTCGCTGGTCGGAGAACTCACCATCGAAGAAACCGCTTCAGAAATCCAAGCGCAGGGGGAAATGGTATGACAAAACGGGATGACGCAATACAGATGTCCGTGGGTGGGCTAACACTCGACCCAGTGACCAAAACTCCCATTGTCATTTTAAAAGACACCGATAACAAACTGAATCTGCCCATCTGGATCGGTTTACTGGAGGCCACAGCCATGGCGACGGAAATCGAAGGAATCAAAATGGCCCGGCCAATGACTCATGACCTGATCAAAAATATTCTCGGCGAAGTCGGTTGCGCCGTTGACTCTATCGAAATCACTGACCTTAAGGAAAATACATACTTTGCGCTGGTGTATTTAAACATTTCAGGCCGTCAGGTGGTTATCGACTCCCGTCCTAGCGATGCGATCGCGTTAGCTCTGCGCACCAAAAGCCCGATTTTCGTCGCCAAGGCAGTTCTCGAAGCCTCCAGCATTCTTCAACAGAACGAAGAAGGAAAGGAACCTCCAGTCGAAAACGTCTCAAACGTCTCCCAAGAAAAGTGGGCAGAGATCTTAGAGAAGATGACGCCCGATGATTTCAAATACAAGATGTAGCAGTTCTTAACCCGCCTTTGAGAGTCATCTTTCCCTTCGACGCAAATCAGAAGTTATGGCGACCAGCGCTAAGCACTTGTCACGTAAGGAACTCCGGCAACCCGACAACTTCGTGCTGTTCACCCAGCGGGCCTTAAGTTTCGTTCAACAAAAGCGTCGGCTTTTTACTATAGCTGGTGCTTTGATCATGGCAGTGATCATCGGGATTTCACTTTGGCAGATTTATAAGAGCCGCCAGAACCAAGAAGCAGCCCAGCATTTCGATAGGGCGATCACGCTTTTTCGCGCCAATAAGCACAACGAAGCCATTCCGGAATTTGAAAAAGTCGAAGAGTATCGATGGTCTCATTATGCCGCTCTGGCGCATCTCTACGAGGCCAACAGTCACCTAGCTACAAACGATCTGGACAGAGCGGCTGCCGCGGCGCAGCGCTTCATCGCTGCCACCGATCAAAACTCTCTTTATCGTCAGATAGGTTTGATGACGCTTGGACACATACAAGAAGTGAAAAACCAATGCGCCGGCGCAATTCAGCACTATACCGACGCTGAACGGATTACCGGAGCTCTGAAAGAATCCGCCGTGCTCGGAAAGGCACGGTGTTATACGGTCGTCGGTGACAACAAATCTGCCATTTTTGCATATCAGCAGTACATCAAAGAAAACCCTAACTCACCGATTGCCGCACGTCTTATGCTGCAAGTTGCTGAACTACAAGCCAAAATTGAGCCGGACCCAGCCGTTAAATAGTTGACGGACTTAGCCGCGATACATGTAATAGACCGCGTGACTACAGTTCGTCAATTCCTTGATCCACAGATCTCTTACTGTTTTCAATGACGAAGAATTATAATCTAGGTAGATATATAACGTCTGATAAGATATATTATGTAAACTTTGATGTACACCTAAACATGATTATGGTCCCCCTACTACTCTATCAATCACCCTGGCAATCACCTCAAAAGGTCTCCGGTATGCCCCGTGGAGCGCCTCTAAGACGCGTCGATTGATTTGCTCCGCTCGATAATGGGCTGATCCTGAAATAAACTCTAGGCTTTAAAAGAACCGCCACAACCACCATTTCTCAAAGCCAATTTTAGCCCAATAAATCAGTCGATTGGGTCCCCATGTTCGGGGATCGGTGACTCCGAATGGCGGCCATCCGGTGGGGTAAGTTGTTCTATTAGCGGCGGCGCGTCCAGCGCCGAAAGCAAGCAGTCATATTGTATGCAGCCAGAGATCTACCGGTCTTCCCTTTCCAGTGATTTCTACAGCTAAATTGTGCGCCAGCACATCAGCTTCTTGGTGGGCAACACCTCCCGCTTTTGAAGCTGGCATATCGGCGCAATCTCCGATCGCAAAGACGTTTTCCCATTTCGTTTGCAGCGTATCGTAGTCTACTCGTATGCCGGTTTCGACTTCTGCTAATCCACAGTCGAGAAGAACTTGCGCTGGACGGTGCGGCGGAACCATCACCAACAGATCGTACGGAAGACTATAGTTATATAGTCCATTGATTTGTTTTTTCACCGGATCGATAGAGCGCACGACAAATTCGTAGTGGATATCAATTTTGCGCCTTCTGCTCTCGGCGTCCATCCAAACTACCGGATCGTGGGCTTCGCCGGTCGGTTCAGGATCCCGCGTAAAATAGTGTATCTGTACACGATCACGAATACCGCGCTGCCTAAAAAAGCCGTCCAACATCCACTGCGCCTCGTAGGGCGCTGGCGGGCAGCGGTAGAGTCCTAAAGGCACGCCTACGACAACCCTTCCACCGCGAAACTCAGACAGCGCATGCCGCAGCCTGAGAGCTGATTCCATCTCCCATGGATGAAGCGAGGCTTCATTAAAGCCGCTTACCAAGTCCGGTCTCGTCTGCAACCCTAAAGAAACAATCAAATAGTCATAGCTGATCTTTTCTTTGGGAAGGCTGACCTCTTGAGCTACAGGATTGATGTCGAGAATCTCGGATTGAATCACTTTAACGTTGCGCTTCTTCAGCGCACTGAGGCTGCGACAAATCTCTTGTGGCTGTCGATCACCGGTCATCAAGAACAGAAACGCGGGCATAAAGACGTGATCAGCGCGGCGGTCAATGAGAATAACATCATGGTCGGCGCCTAATTTCCTGCCGAGCTGAGTCGCGGCAACCACACCGCCACACCCGCCGCCCAATATCACAATTTGTTTTCGCCCATTGAATCGATGCATTAGACTGGAAACCTATTCCAAAGTTTTTTCACCGTGGCGTTGCTGGTAGCGCATTGCGAGACCTTTTAGATTTCGCAAGCGTTGCTCTCGCCACAGGAGCTGCTCTGCTCGACCTGCGCCAGTAAGCTCTTTACCGAACGATGAAGTTTTCCGGAGAAACCAAATAACCAGTTTATCGGAAAGATCTTTAATCCATTCCATCACACCTCCAACAAAATTATGCGCAAATATTGCGAGACGATTGCTCTAGCGAGTATCCATCGTCAAGCTAACGGAGAAAGGTATCTTCCTGAGCAAGGAAATTAGCGGCGTCTATCAAAGCTTTCGGATTCGGTGGGGCTTCACCAATTAACCCAACCTGGCGGAGAAACTGACCGATTTGAGCATGATCGCGGGGGCTTACCGGAGCATAGGGCCGTGAAGGATTGCCGATATCCACGCCGAAGTGTTTCATGGCAGACTTCATCACCGGCGGCAAACCGTAAGCGGCCCATTTTCCGGGAAATAATGCGTAGCAGCGCGCCCAAAACCGGGCGCTTTCAAGATCGTTTGCTCGAAAGGCTTTCACAATTTGCGCCCCAATGCGGGTTCCAGGCGGAGGCATAGTGGCGCCGGAGCCGCCGAGCATCAAAGTGACTAGCAGCGGCTGCATGGTGGTGAAATAATGACCCCGCCCAGCAAGTTCGATCTGTTCAATTAACCTGGAGATCTTCGTGATATCTCTCGAGCTTTCTTTGAAATATCGGATGTTGTCAATTTCGCTGATCTTGACGAAAGCATCCTGTGGCGGATCGGCGCCCGGTCCAGGATTATGGTAACAAACCACTGGCAAGGGACTTGCCGATGCGACTTGCGTATAAAATTCCATCAACTCCGCTATGGTCGGTTGACCTCCCCACGGGCGGAGCGGCATCAGCACTTGAACAAAATCGCCGCCAATCGTGGCTGCGTACTCGGCAAGGTCAATTACTTCGCGGGGCGACGGACTGGAACAGCCAATGATTACCGGGACGCGCTTGTCGACCATCTGCGTGCCGACTTTTAAAAGCTCTTTTCGCTCTTCGCGGCTGAGCATGGTGTACTCGGCGGCTTCCACAGCGGCAATTGTTACCGCGTCACAATCGGCAAGAAGAAAATCCATTTCCTTCTCTAACGCCGGATAATCTATGTGGTCGTTATCGTCGAACGGCGTAAGACAAGCGCCGATAATCCCTTTGATAATTTTCGTTGAAGCCATATGGTGCTACTTATCGCTGATTTAATTCGGCGACGATTCGAGCATGTCCCGCATCGCTGCCTCTGATCCGAAGAGGAAAGGCCAGGATTCGGCATCTCTTGCCAACGATAGGTCCAAGATTTGTCACATTCTCGGCGATTAAGATGTTGTTACTCAGAAGAGCTTTGTGCACGGGGAAATCAAATCCCTTGGGTCTAAGCGGTGTCGGCAGGTCAACGGTGATGCAGTCGATACCAAACATCTTTATCTTCCTCTGAACCATCCATTCAGCGGCGTCTACTGAGAGATAAGGATGAAGATTATAATCAGCACTATCGAACTTCTCGTCCCACCCGGTATAGAGCATCACGATATCGCCCTGTTTCACCTCAACCCCTGACGCTTGAAGATCCTTTGCGGTCACTTCTTCTCCGCCGTTCTTTCGTACAGCGATAATCGCTCCGTTGCCGACAAAAGAATCCAGCGGAAGTTCTTCTATTGACTTACCGTTTGGCACTATGTGAATTGGCGCATCGACGTGAGTGCCGGCATGACATGGCAACGATAGCTCCGTCACATTCAAAGGATGGCCCTTTTCGAGACTAAAAAACTTCTGCACATGAACCTCCGGCAGAGCCGGGATTTTGGGCATACCGTCGTAAATAATTCGCGAAAGATCAACCATCTCCATGAATCATCCCCTTCTATTTTGAAGTTGATTTGGTGTCCGAATTTCTCCATTTGGCGTAAATGTCATCTTTATCGACGAACGCTCGTTTGATTCCATCAAAAGCAAGCCAGAATTGATCCAGAGTCTTTTGCACTGAGCTCCGCACCTGGGCCTGCTGAGGTTCAGTAATCGCATACCTCTCGACAGCCAACGGCCCGACTTTCATATGTTCTTCATCAACACCCATATGAAGGGTCCAGTACCGAATAGTTTCAGAATCCCGCGTGAATCCATAATGCTTGGTAAGTCCATTGACGATCTTTGTCATGCGTTCGTTTGCCGTACCTTCGAGACAAAAACCCTGGCACGCATACAACTCCAGCCAGCTGCGCTGGTACATCAAAAGCTCGCGCCAATCAAGGAATGCTTGGCTTTCCGGAAGCGGCTCTACCTTGTCTAACTCTTCTTTGGTAAAGCCGCACGATTGGGCAAATTGAATGAAGAGTCCCTTGTGACTGTCCGTGCCGGTGATCTCCCCCGTTCCTTCTTCGACCACGTTTTCGATCCACATCTTTTCGAGTTCCGGGTCGTCTGGACAGCGGCTGAGCATTGCGGCTATCGGCTTAGGAAAAGGTTTTGGAAAAAACAGATAGAACTGACCAACAAATCCTTTGAGCTGCTCGTGATCTAATTTTCCTTCCTCGATCATGCCGATAATGGGGTGATCCTTTGAATGTTTTTTACGCACCATCTGCTGAATTTCTTTGACAAACTCGGCGCTAGAAATTGTCATTAGCCCTTCTCCCGTTAACCTGTTCGAATTTCACAGCAAGACTCCCGGCGAATTCAAACTTACCCTCTGAGGATTAAGAATCCCACCCATCTATTTTTATTACTTATTTGTTTTTACTTAGCAGTTACGAGCCTAATCAGCAAATCTCTTGGCGTATTTAAGGTATGTTAATTTAGCTACCCACTCGCTGTCGAGTGGATGCCGGACCCAGGCCTTAAGGATTCAACGTCTGAGGCTTGCGGGTGGACAAAGATTCCCACAGCGTGCTGCGACGGGATTATGCTGAACCAGAAAAGACATCACGTTGGTGAACGGTGTTCATGCCCGGCACGCAACCATTCAAATCTCCTACAGATAAGCACAATTGGCCTGACACTGGGCTAGAAGTAAACGCATCGAGCGAGCGTGAATCTACTTCCATCTCTCTTACCGAAGAATAGATAGGTTGCTGCTGCCGGCACAGTATTGTTTCAGCCGCTCCTGCATATCGAATCTCGTTGATAGAAATACCTGCTCATCGAATGCTTGAGGGTGAGGAAGTGACTAACCAGGTCATAACAATTCGCGTCGGGCATACCCTGTGCTCTAATGAATCCACGTTGATGAAGTTATGCTGTCCTTAAGAGCTTCGGCCGAGGTAATCCAAAGCATGTGCGATAATCAGAGAAATACTAGGACGGTCCAGTTCGATCTCTATCACTCGTGATGGTTCCCTGGCTATTCGATGTTGTTGGCTAAAAAAGGCATTATTCTTGGACTTACAAACTCTGAGATCGCATTGGTTCGACCAACAGTTCCGACTTGTCAACTCCTTCTGTGAGCATCGTTAGGTGCGGGATCTGCAAATCGATCCGGCGGCGATTTCTGCTCAATCACAACAAAAACACCTATCGGGTATGCTTGCCGTGATCCCGTAAAGAAAAATAGGGAGGTTCCATATTAACCGAGCGTATTGTATCGGCACAGCCCATGCAATGACGGCACTTTGATGAGGCAGTCTGTGATTTGTTATGAGCACATTCTACGGAGATAGGTTCCAGCCCGCAGAGTCTTCTTCTGGCTGTCGTAATATTCTTGAGTCTGCCACGGCATGCGCGGCTCATGATCCCAATAGGCAAACGGCCGTGCCTCACGATTGGCATAGATCGGCATTGTCGGATGAATGCGCTCGCCCTGACCCTCGGGGTGCCCGTTAGCCCGCCACGGCCTGGCGGTAAATATTCCACAGTAGCTCCGACTCGCCATGAAAACCGCTATAGGTTGAAACGAACCTGATTGAGTTTCCGGCGTGTAGGGAACCGGCGTTAACTCTTCCCATAGCCGGGTGCTGGATTCGCTCGTAAGGCCCAAAGCTCATCATAAGAAACGAATCCATGGTTAGAGCCTGCAGCGCCGGCATAGTCGCCGGAGATCGCCGTGATGGTTGTCCCGATGGCAAGTAAATGGCTTTGCTCTGGACCTCTGCCTCGTGCTGTAACTCGGGATTGTGAGTGATGATCCCTTCCATGGTCTGGAATACCCGGGCCAGCGATCGCTCAAAGATCGTTAGCAAGGATCAAGATCTCGTTAGGCGCTTCTTGCGTTGCCGCCACTATAGAGCGTCAAAGCGCCGTTGAGCGTGGTCTTGCCGGACTTCTTGAAGCATGAATACAGGATCGTGTCCCACGGCAGCCGGCCGCCCTGATCAAAGGCGAAGGCAAGGCGTGATCCATGAGCGTGAAAGGGCTGGCCCAACTCGTTCTACTTGACGAACATATCGATGAAAGCAATCGGTGAGATAGTCGGTGTCTTGTTAGCTTGGGCATTATTTTATTCCGGTACTTCAAATACTCCTGCATTGCGTTGTCCTTGCAAAGACAAGGATCTGTGATATCTACCCGCCGCTTTCTTTAATGTCCGGCACCTTGGGGGATATTCACATGATCAAGTTGCGTAACTTCTGGCCGAACCAGCGGAAAGACCCATTGCGTGTTTTAGGATATGCGCTCATTGTCTTAGCGTTTCTTTTCATTATCGGTTTGATGCTCTGGCCCGTGATGGATTTTTACACAGTGCACCGTCACTAGAATCGACGATCACTCAAGTGACGGTGGCTTTTGTGCTTGATGGCTTCGATGTTGTCGATGTTTTCTTAGGTTTAGGTATTGGAGACCATTTAACCTCGATATCCTGAGTTGTGGCGTTCTTGCAAAGGAAAAGTTTTGTGATATTGAACCCGCCGCATTTCGGCTCGCAGTTGTTCGTCACTCGGAGGCTGCTCACATGCTCATGTTGCGCAGGTTTCTGGTCGGAGCATAAACATCGAACCGGGAAGCACCGGAAAGCCGTGCGATTCGATTCTCGCCCAAATGGGCCGAATGCCTTCCGGTGGGAAGATAGATTGCTTGTGGTACTATTGACTGGCCTCATCCTGGGATGGTTGGTTTTCATCTCCTACATATTCGTGTTTTGAGCAGCCTACTCACCAGTCCCGCAGCCGCCGCCCGCTTCGCTCCTGTCATCGCTCTATTCATGATTGCGGAAATACTTCTGAATTGGGTCGTCCTTGAAAAGAAAGATAGTTGTGATACTAACCCGCGGCTTTTTTGCGTGGACATCGGCCCTCTGCCCTGGATTGGAGAAGCAATGAAGCCATTCCTCGCGTACATCTCGGATGTTTTAGATAATCCAAACGTATCTCAGCGTGACAGCACAGCGATCCCGACCGGAGGTGAGGTATCGGCAAGACATAGTAATCATCTTCGCGGTAGTGCTTGTGGTCTTAGTCCATTTCTTCATTGGTGCATACGTGATCACCAGGTTTTAGCAGGCTGCCTTCGCTCATTTTAATTACCGGGAGGAAACCGCAATGATCAAAATCATCAAGGCCCAAAAGCTCTGGTCCGATAATGTGCAGGATGCTTTGGTTATCTCAGTGTTGGCGCTCCTGATGTTAGGGCTTTATTTCCTCGCTGCATACTTGTTTATGAGGATTTGAGTCTCCTTCACCTACTTGTCCCTTTGCAGAATGGCGTTGAACTCCACGATGCCAACCTCTTCCAGCATTGCCCGTGCACGGCGCAACACATAGCCATCCAGCCGGCAACGGTCACAACAGAACTTCTTTCCCTGCTTGGCGTTCATCCTCCCATGCTGACAGATCGGGTTGCAGCAACGCTCAGACCTATCAGGATTAGCCGTTAACGGCTCACTAACACACGATTGAACGTCATAATTATCATTGTCTTGCGTCTTGCCCCGCATCATTCCTGGCTTTAACGCACTCATCCTCGTTTAGGATATCGTCACGGGTTTTGGTTTTATGCCCGGCGCTCTAGTCCTAGCTGTGCAAGGTAGCGTGCTAGACCATCTGCTAAGGTCTGGCGCTGAAGGATGACTGGCAACAATGATTTCTTGCGCTTATTGATCAGAGTCGGCTGTGTCAGTAGCCAGGCACGCCTCCATTTCTTGATCACATAGGATAGTGAGAAACGGCCATCGATGGCACGGCTACCGAGCTGGTTGTGGCGGCAATGAGCGTGTTTAGTCCGTGCTTCTCTGCGTATCGGGTGCCCTTTGGCGCAGGTGGAACAACAACGCCATTTCTCCCCGGCCGTTTCGATTCAGGTGCTTCAATTTCCATCGTGTGAGCCTGACAGTATCGCGGCAGGATACAGTTGTAAGTATCACAAAAGTGAACGGATTTCCGCGTCCCAGGATATACGATCCTGTACCAATGAAACGAACTGTGAGGGAATTTTGGCTGGAGCGAACGCCGCGGCAGTTTTTAGCAATATTCGACGAAACCGATGCCAAATGATTTGCTGTAAATTGTTCGCTAACTACAGATGATAACGAAGGAAGGTTAAGTGCCCCCGGCGCGATTCGAACGCACGGCCCCAGGATTAGGAATCCTGTGCTCTATCCTACTGAGCTACGGGGGCGTAACGGAGTATTTTCACCTATTTGCCTTCTGTTCTGTT
>JAICEJ010000064.1 GCA_025924215.1 Candidatus Binatia bacterium | reverse complement strand
GGTTTCTTCGGCCTCGCATTCGATTTCAACGGGCTTGCCGTTGAGCTGAAACTTCAGAGCGACATTTCTCATTCGATCACTCGTAGTGCGGCAAAATTGACTCGGCCCACAGGGTCATCTGACGTTCAAAACTGTCCATACTCGGATAAATGATTTTGAGCTCGAAATGCTGTACGCCGTTCTCGATGAATTCATCGACACGACGGCGCACGTCATCTACCGAACCGAAAATGTGGCGATCCAGTGCAAACTGCATGCTGTCGATGTCGCGCTCGTAGCTTTCGCTGCTAGTTTTCAGGGTCGGCAACGCGAGCTGCAAGCCTTCGTCGCGTGTCTTGGCGATGGTCGCGAGCTTTTCAACGGCAATGGTTATCTTTTTCGGATCGCGGCCGTTTTCCTGCGCCGTCTGCGCCAGAATGTCGCAGCCCACTTTCATTTCCTTGGGCGAGAGCCAACCGGGAATCCAGCCTTCGCCGTATTTGCCCGCGCGCTTGGCAGCAAGCTTCATCCAGCCGCCGACCCAAACCGGTGGATGGGGTTTTTGCACCGGCTTGGGATAAACCTCGGCATCCTTAAATTCGATGAATTCACCCTTGTATGTTGCTAAGGGCTGTGTCCAAACCGCTTTCATTGCTTCGATATACTCGTCGGTACGATCGCCGCGCCGCTCGTAAGGCACACCGAAGACGCCAAACTCATCGGATTCACGAGTGGCTTTCGAGCCAAGACCGACGCCGACCAGCAGACGACCCTTGGCCAGGTGATCCAACGTCGAATACTGCTTTGCCGCATAAATCGGATTACGGCAGGGCATCACAAGGCACGCGACACCAAGCGTAATCGTTTTGGTCTCAGCCGCAAGATAGGAGAGGATCGTGGTCGCTTCGAAAAAGTTCGCCTCCTGAGTATCCGTTAAGGCTTCAGCGGCGCCAGACGAAATGTGATGGCGATGCATCTCCGAGCTCCAGACCACATGGTCGTGAACCCAGATGGCATCAAAGCCCAGTTCTTCTGCCTTCTTGGTGGCTTTAACGATGTTCTCGATGCTCGAAAGCGGGCCGGAATTCGGCACCCGCACGCCAAACGAAATATTGTGCATGACTTGCTCCTAGTTTCTGTATCAAGGCTACGTACGCGGCAGTCTCGATAGTGCCTTTTGCGGCGAAATGTCAGAGAACTTAATCCGTAATCTGAATAGCGAAATTAAACAACCAGCAGAAAATCAAAAGCGCAATCGCAAGCTCAAGTGGGACGCTTTTGGTGATTGGTGCTTTTCGAGCTGCGGATTTAGAACTTCAGATTTGCAGCGCGGCGGCGAGCGCCTTGCCGATCGGCTACTCCTTTTCGGTGATCTCGACTTTGTTGTATTTCAAGTGACGGTTATACCAGTCGACGATGTTGGCGGCGACGTCGTCGAAGTAATCGTTGTAAATGCCGTAATGGGTGGTCTTCTTATAGAGCACGAGTTTTTTCGGCTCGCGCGCCTTTTCGTACAAATCAAAGGACTGCTGTTCCGGCGTGACTGCATCGCCTTCCACGGCGATGAACAACACGCCGCGCGGCGAAATTTTATCGACCACATCGATTGGGCTGTATTCCAAAATCCCTTCGGCGCAGGCCAGCGGCATGGCGTCGGGAATCTTATCGGCCACATCTTTCTTGATGTTGGTGGTTTGACGCTCCGGAGTTTGCACCATAATGCCTCCCTCCCGGGCGCTAACCATCGCGCCAGAGCCGGTGGTTACCCGTTTCTTGCGATCTTCTTCGATGCTCTTGAGGTAATCGATCCATTCATACTCGCGCCGCATCGAATGGAGCCAGTCACGCCCGTTGCTGACGCCCAGATAGCTAACGCAGCACTTGACTCGTTGATCGACGGCCGCGACATAGACGGCGTTGCCGCCGCCGGTCCCGCCGGAGCCGTAAGTGGCGATCCGGTCAGGATCGATCTCAGTGCGTGTTTGCATAAAGGTAATGGCGTTACGGATGTCTTCCGCTTGCCATTTCGGCATGACCCAGCCGCGATCGTTCCCTTCGCTGTCACCCCAGCCGCGGTAATCAAAGCATAAGCAGGCGTAGCCGGCGGCGCACAGTTTCTCGAACATCATGATGTAGTGCTTGGCATCTTTAAGACCGAGAAAACCGGGGCCTTGCACAATGCCGGCAAACGGTTTGTCTTTATCGGAATCCGGCAAGTAGAGCACGCCGGCGAGCTTGATGCCTTCGCTGTAAAAATTTACCTTCTCTGTACGCATCCTTAACTCCTAAAACTGTTGTTCAAGTCGTCCAATCCGTTCAAGCAGTTCAAATCGTCCGATCCGGATCCGGATAATGTGTTAAACGACTGGAACGGTTTTCACGCCCGCACCTTCGGTAGAACTTCCTGGCCCAGATAATCGATCTGCTCGTACCAATCGGCATAGCGGAATCGCAAGTCGAAAACGATATGATTCAAACCGGCTTCTTCGTAGCGTTTTGTATCACGGGCGATATCCGCTGGAGTTCCCGCCATCAGCAGCCCTTCGATGTCCTCGACGGTGGAGAAGGTGCCGGACTTGGGTTTGACCCAGGTCTTTTTGCTCGGGGAATTGCCTTCGTTGATCAATCCCTTGGTGTTGACTTTGCTAAGAGCAACGTCGCGGTTCTTATCGATACTGGTGATCGGAATTGCGCCGGTAGTTACCATGGGCCGTCCGGCCAGCTTGCACTGCTCTTCGAGGTACTTGACCATCTTGTTAAAAGTAGCCGTCGGAATACGTCCGGGCATCCAGCCGTCGCAGTAATCCGCCGCGCGGCGGCATGAGGCGGGCGTTCCGCCACCGTACCAGATTGGAATGGTTTTACTCGGCGTCGGTCTGAGCTCAACGTCTTTGAACTCGTAGTAGTCATCTTTATAATGCTCAATCTTTTCACCGGCCCAGAAACGGCGGCATAGCAGCGCGTTGGCCTTGGCGATGTTGGCGCGATCCTGCAAAGTAACCTTCTTATAACCTGCCGCCTCGAATTCGTGAGGAAAAGTCCCGAGGCCAAGACCCATGATAATATTGCTGTCGCAGAGTGTGCTCAGGCCCGCGACGGCCTGCGCCAAATGAATCGGATGCCGGTGCGAAATCATCGTGCCGGTGCCGAGAATGAGTTTTTTGCAGACCGACGCGATCGCCGCCAGTATCAACAGCCCCTCGATATGGGTGTTATCGTTTCCCTCCATGCCGTGAGGTTCAAAAACCAGGTGGTCCCTGACCCAAACCGAGTCGAAGCCATACTCTTCCGCTTTCTTCGAGCCCTCGATACAGCTTTCGGCCGACGCATATTCGCCGAAATGAGGTAAGAGCAAGCCAAATTTGAGTTTTGTCGCCATATCTCTTCTCCTTATTTCTTCTCAGTTAAAAAAAATCACTTAACATATTCATTGCGGCATTGTCTATGACAGGCGCGTGACCGTTGTGCCGGCTTAAGATGTTGAAAAAGGTGCGACAATGAAAACAAATTGTGCTTTACAGCTCTGCAACCATGGGCCAACCTGCTCAGGACGCGAGCTGATCAATTCCACCGTTTAACGGCGGCGCGGCGTCATCTACCGGTTAAGACGCTTTGTGGCTTAAGTGAGGTTCATAGAGCATTTGTATGACGATACCGTCGGGATCGACGCAGTAGAAGGAGGCGCTGCCATCGCGATGAATTTTAAATGGGTGGACTATGGTAACGCCGGCACAACGGAACTGTTCTTCAAGCTCTTGAACGCGCTCGATACTCTCGACAATGAAGCCGAAATGGTCCAGGTGTTGCTCGGCTGCGGTCGAGGGGAAGCCCGGCGTCACCTGATGCAGCGCAATGTTGTCGTTGCCGGAAGAGAGATATACGTTTTCTGGGTCTGGTTCCCAAACCACATCCATGCCGAGCAAATTTTTATAAAAGCTCTTCGCCTTCGCCATATCTCTGACTTTAAGCGCGATGTGGCGCATCCCTTTGACACCGCCGAGTGGACTCATGGCAGTAATATATGACACCGTCCCGGCAACGCTGCAATCTGCGCTCGCTGGTAATCGGTTTAAGCCAGTCTTGCTGAATCGGACTTGGCTCGCCGTCCGAAATGATAGCAGTTCAAGTCTGCTTTCTTTATTGACGCAATGTGGCACGGATCCTGACTCGCTCGCAAAATCGCCAGCAGGTTTACATCGCTTCTTGGCGTTGCTCGTAGGCATTCTGGCCGCCATCTGTTAGAGTTCACTGGCGAAGAAGTCAAATTTATGCTCTATAAAGGAGTCTCTCCACCGTCCTCAAACATGGCAAAAGCAAAAAAAACCGGCCGCGAAGTCCACCCTCACCTGACCATACTAGAAGATATCAGCACGCTGATCACCCATTCTCACGATCTCCAAGACACCTTACAAAATATCGTTACAACCGTGCGTGACCGAATGGAGGCCGAGGTCTGTTCGATTTACATCCTCGACCCGCAAAAGAAGCGCCTGACCTTGCGCGCAACCATGGGTTTAGATCCCGAATCCATCGGTAAAGTGGCTATGGCGATCGGGGAAGGGTTAACCGGTTTGGTGATCGAGCGCATGGAGCCGGTCATGGTAGTGGATGCGCTGGCGCACCCGCGCTACAGGTATTTCCCCGAAACCGGCGAAGAACGTTTTCACTCTTTCCTAGGCGTGCCGCTGTTCAACAACAAATCACCGCTTGGCGTGCTTGTCGTTCAAACCTCGCGCCGGCGCCAATTCTCGCGCGATGAAATCCGCTTGTTGATCACCATCTCGGCTCAGGCTGCGAGTATTATCGTCCAAGCCCAGCTGGTGGAATCATTGCGCAACAAGGAACGGGAGCGCAAAGAATATCAGAAGCGCATGGTCGATGCGCTGCGCAAGCTGCGCTCTTACGAGGGACGGCGCCGCGAGAAGACCTCGAAAAAAACGTCGCACAAGTGGCGCGGCCGTTTGGTTGGGCTTGCGGCATCGCCCGGATTTGGCCGGGGCAGGGCCTTCGTTTTGAACCCGCGGATGGATCTCACTGCGATTGAGAAAAAACGCGCTCGCAATCCGCAACGTGAAATCGAAAGGTTTCGCGGCGCTGTGGAACGGGGAATCGAACAAATCAACGTCGTTAAACAGAGAATGAGCAATCTGATCTCACGCGAGGAGGGCGCTATCTTCGATGTTTACCGCTTAATCCTCGAGGATCCAGCCATCATTCAGCAAATAGAAGCGCAAATCCGCAAAGAAAATTACGTTGCCGAATATGCCGTGCGGCTCGTCTTTGAGCAGTATTTAAGCTCGATATCGCAAATCCAAGACGAATATTTGCGAGAGCGAACCGGGGATGTTAAAGACGCGGCGCAGAGACTGTTAGAAAACCTTGCCGGGACGCCTGATCAGCACATCGACGTGCCGAGCGATGCAGTGCTGGTGGCCGAAGATCTTTCGCCCGCGGATCTGAGCATGCTTGAAGGCGATCACTTTCGGGGCATCGTCCTCTCAACCGGCGGGGTAACGACGCATGCGTCAATTTTGGCCAAGTCGTTTGAGATTCCCAGTGTGGTCGCGGTTGAAGGTCTGATGGAGACTGTACATAACGGAGATGCCGTCATCGTCGATGGCAATTCCGGTGTGCTTTACGTCAACCCGAATCCTGAAGTTGCCCGTGAATACGATCGGCTCGAGCGTGACTACGCCGCGCTTAACCGCGAGCTCGAAGAATTGAAGGACGAGCCTGCCGAGACCATCGATGGTCACAGAGTTTCGCTCTACGCCAACATCGGTCTCTTGAGCGATATCGCCTTCGCTCATCTCCACGGCGCGCAGGGAGTGGGCCTCTATCGAACCGAGATTCCGTTCTTAGCCCATCGCGATTTTCCTAGCGAAGAGGAACAGTACTCCTTATATAAGCGTGTGATCGAAGGCATGGCTGGCAAACCGGTAACGGTTCGGACCTTAGACATAGGCGCGGACAAGTATCCATCCTATATGCGCAGCACGAAGGTGGAGCCGAATCCGTTTCTCGGTTGGCGCTCCATTCGAATCTCGCTGGATGTTGAAGAGATCTTTAAGACTCAGCTTCGCGCCATTCTGCGCGCAGGATCATTGGGGCGGGTTCGGCTTCTCATCCCGATGATTTCCAGCCTGGAAGAAGTCCTCAAAGTCAAGGAATTGTTGGCCGAGGCCAAAGATGAGCTGCAGCGAGAGTCCACCCCCTTCGACCTCAACATGGAGTTGGGCATCATGGTGGAAGTTCCGGCGGCGGTTCAACTCGCTGAGCGACTGCTGCGCGAAGTCGATTTTTTGAGCATCGGCACTAACGATTTGATCCAATACATCCTCGCGGTTGATCGCAGTAACCGCAAAGTAGCAAACCTCTATGAGCCGCTTCATCCCGCTGTTCTGGCCGCGCTTTATTCCACGATTCAGGCCGGGAAAAGAGACGGTAAAAGAGTCGGCATGTGTGGCGAGATGGCCGGCGATCCGATTTATGCGCTTGTGCTGCTCGGCATGGGTTTAGAAGAATTCAGTATGGGTTCGCTGTTCGTGCCTGTGGTTAAAAAAACCATCCGTTCGGTCACCTACGAAGCCGCCAAATCGATGGCGCGGATTGTTCTCGAAATGGATACCGCAACCGAAATTAAGCGGTACTTGTTCGAGCGGATGCGAGAGCTGGGTATGGTCGAGTTGATGGAGATGTATCATTAAGCAGACTGGCTGGTCGCCCTAAATTTCCTTCGGGTGGGGTTGATTTCGACGATGACGTGAGTTAGATTTAAGTTTCGAACGATCGTTCGAACAGACTCCTTCCGAAAGGATTAAAACCATGCAGAAAATCGCAAATTTCGATGACTGGATTGATTACTTCCGCGTCTGGCAAAAGGATATCGGCTATGACCCGGCACTGTTAGGCGATTACAAATTTGAAACCAAGCTGGGAGAGCTGCATAGCTCGACGATTGAATTTGGCGACTTTAAGGGCCAGCCGAAATGGCAACGGGTCGGGCAAATACCGAATCAGCCGATTCGCGACGCGCTGATGAACTTGATCGTTTATCAGGGCGATACGGAATTCGCGTCCGTGGAGCAGCAAAAAAACTTGCTCGAAACCGCCCCCACGGAATACGATCGCAAAGCCCTGACCCGAGTAAACAGCGAAGAAATGCGCCACGGTTGGCAGATGTGTTACCTACTGGTCAACTACTTCGGTGATTCAGGAAAATTGGAGGCGCGTAAACTGCTCGAGCGAAGAGCTTTCCGCGGTGACCGGCTACTGGGATCTTTCAATGCCCCGGTGAAAAACTGGCTGGATTTCTTTACCTATACGGAATTTGTCGATCGAGACGGCAAGTATCAGCTGACCATGCTAAGCCATTCGGCCTTTGCGCCGCTGGCTGAGAGCGTGACCGCCATGCTCAAGGAAGAGCACTTTCACATGTTTACCGGTCATACCGGGCTCACCCGTGTGCTTCGCGCCGGGCAAATTCCGGTCTCCATCGTGCAAAAATACTTCAACAAATGGTTGTCCACTGCTTACGATCTATTTGGGACCGATCATTCATCCTCTGCCAACTGGTCGTATGTCTGGGGTCTGAAGGGAAGATACGATGAACATGAAGCGACGGTGGCGGCGGACAAGGACCGATTGAACGATTTGGCCCGCGACCATTACATGGCGGAAAGCTCAAAACTAATCGATCAGTTGAACCAGCTTATTCCGGAAGGACAGCCCAAGCTTTCAGCGCCGGATTTGAAATTCAACCGCTCCATCGGTGAGCACGTCGGTAAAACTTTCAGCGTTACCGGTGAACTCTTGTCGCCCGAAGCATACAAGAAGCACTTAACCGAGGCCCTGCCGACAGCGGAAGACGAGCAACTACTCAACGACATCATGAAAGGCAAAGAGTGGGTTGCGCAGATTCAAATGAACTGAGCGCGGGACGCATCCCAATCTCGTATTTGATGGCTGCGGACGATTAAACAGAAGGAGAGAGCAGTGAAGCGGATGTGTCTCGTCTGTCAGAATATCGATTGCAAATCTCGGGGCTCCGAACAGCTGATAGGCGAGCTCGAGAAGCGGATTGGCGCAAAAGGGCTTGACGACGTCGAGGTGAAGCCTTACATGTGCTTCGGCGCATGCCAGGAGGGGCCCAACATCGTTCTTTACCCGGAAAAGAGCTGGTATGCGAACGTGAAAGTCGAAGACTTGGATGAGATCACTGAACACATCGCCGGCGGACCTCACGTCAAACGCTTGGATACCATCGATCCTTCGCTCAAAGAACTGATTTACCAACTTCTAGATACGGGGGTCGTTTAACCGATGGAAGGCATTCTTTTCCCCCATGGAATCCCTGAGGGTCGAGAAGAATTAAGTGATTATCGCGGCCGCGGTGGCTATGAGGCATTAGCGCGCACGATCAGGATGCCGGCGGAAGATGTCGTCAAGCAGGTCTCTGACGCGGGGCTCCGCGGCAGGGGCGGCGCGGGATTCCCTACCGGCAAAAAATGGGCCTTTACTCGCGAGGCGCCAGAGCAACCCCGCTATCTCATCATGAACGGTGGAGAAGATGAACCCGGCAGCAAAAAAGATCGCGTGCTGATGGAGAATGTTCCACATCTGGTGATCGAGGGAGTGATCCTATCCGCTTTCGCGATTGGCGCTGAGAAAGCATATCTTTACATCAATGCTCAATACGAGACCGCGATTAAAAGCATTACCGACGCTTTGTCTGAAGCCAAGAGTGAGGGCTATTGGGGTGAAAATATTCTCGGCAGCAGTTTCAGCCTAAATATTGAAATTGTTTCGGCGCCGCACAACTATGTGGCCGGCGAGGATACGGCCGTCATCGAGGTCATCGAAGGTAAGAAAGCTTGGCCCAGGCAGAAGCCGCCGTTTCCGGTAACGGTAGGACTGTTTGGCAAACCGACTTCGGTGAACAACGTTGAAACTCTCGCCAACGTCGCTCCGATTCTTTTGCATGGCGCCGACTGGTACCGAAAATTTGGTACCGCGGAAAGCCCTGGCACTATGATCTTCGCTCTCGACGAAGACGTGAACCGGCCCGGCGTGTATGAGCTAGAGTTCGGCACGCCGCTGCGTCATCTGATCGAGGACTGCGGCGGCGGTTTGAAGAATGGTAAAAAGATCAAAGCGGTCATGCCAGCATCGCCATCATGCGCCTTTCTACCGCCGGAGAAAATCGACACGCCGCTTGACCACAACTCTATGCGCGACGCCGGCGCCGGCATTGGTTGCGGCGTTATCCGCCTGGTCGGCGAAGGCGAATGCATTGTTGAAGAAGTTCTCCGCATCGCCGAATTTTTCGCCGCCGAGTCCTGCGGACAGTGCCCGGCGTGCCGCATGGAAACCAGTACGCTAGCGATGATGATGAAAAAAGTGCAGCAAGGGCAGGGCGACAAACCGATCCTTGAACAGTTTGGCAAGATTTTGGCCTTCAACAAAGGCAAAGGATTTTGTAATCTGATCAACATGCCCGGTCCGCCGATCGAAAGCGCGCTCAAACTCTTTCCCGGTGATTTCGAAGCGCATCTGACTACCGGGAAATGCCCGGTAAACTTGCAGGCTGATGAAAAAGCCTAATAGGCTTCGTTGCGCTCGCCCGCCTCGCGGCGTACTCAACGCACAGTTCGCTCATCGGTGATTCGCTGCCTCGCCTGCAGGTTCTAACCCGCGAGTAAACCTATTTCGGCGGAATCGATTATCTCTTCTCTCAAAGAGTTGTTCTTCTCATACCTCGGCTGCATTACTTACCGTCTTTCCCACGCTTCAGGATCACCATTTCGGTTGACGGTTCAAGTAACCCCTTGATAGGATCTGCCTCGTTTAATTACGAGGTACAAAACATGCGACCGACACCGATCAAATTACCCAACGATGCGAAAATCGCCGTCAGTTTCTTCGTCGCCTTCGAGGCGTTTGAAAAATATTCGCAATATCGCGAAGGCGGAGACAAACCTGATTTCGCATCTCTCGCTTACGGCGAATACGGCGGCAAAGCCGGCATCTGGCGGATCATGGATGTATTGGCGCGTAACCAGGTCAAAGGGACAATCGATACTAACGGCCGTATTGCCGAGGATTTTCCCGATGCCTTGAAAGAGCTTGACGCCGGCGGTCATGAGATCGTCGGTCATGGTTGGGTCAATGACACTTCTCTTATTTCGCTGCAGCCGGCTAGGGAAAAGGAGCTGATCAAGCGCACGCTCGACAGCCTTGCCTCAGTCACGGGTAAGCGACCCGTGGGCTGGGTCAGCCCCGGCCATCGCATCAACGAATTTACCTTCGCGCATTTCGTTGATGAGGGAATAATCTGGACCGGCGACTTACCGGGACCTGACATTCCCCAGCATCGGATGGTCAACGGCAAACCATTGGTGATCATGCCGCGGCTCGATTACGCCAACGATCTTTCGCTCATCTTTCGCGCCAAGAATCCCGCGCGGGTCTATTTTGAAAGCTTCAAGAGCGCTTTTGATCTGTTGTATGCAGAGGGGCAGGCCGGCTCGCCCAAGCTCATCGATGCGCTCGTGCACGCCCACATCGGCGGCAGAGCCAATATCATCGGCGTATTCGAAGAGTGCATTCGTTACGCCAAGGGGTTCAAGGATGTGTGGTTCTGTACTAAGGGTGAAATAGCGAGCTGGTATCTGGACAATTACGTACGCAAATAATGAGGACGGCATGTCGACAAAATCCGCAGCGGTAGAAAAATTTCTGGCGAACCTGGCGTCGACCGATCTATTACTGACACTCAATTGGGATGAATGGCTTACCATCGAAGCGCCCTACGCCGATGTGAAAATATCCAGCCAAGACGTTGTCGCGCGTTACAACCGCAATGGTTATGACTGGGACATCCATGGCACGCTGTTTACTCCGGAAAAAGAAAAAGACAGTAACAGAGCCTTTGTCTTTTTCCATGGCGGCGCCGGCAGCGAAAAAATCATGGATCTTACACCGGATGGAAGACCCGGTCTCGCGCGCGTCGTCGCATCCCAAGGCTTTAATGTTCTGGCTCTCACATATCCGGGCCATTACCCCAAAGGGGGCGTCTGGAAACAACCGATTGCGGAGCGAATGCCGGTCTACCTCATGGACCGGGAACTGCGAACCGAAGAAATCCTCGATCGCAATTTAAAATGCACTTTCAATGTGATTCTTCAGGGTGCAGGGCTTCTCACCGACCAGCATTTCGCCGGTCGTGAAATAATCGGCTTCGGCCACTCGACCGGTGGGCCGATGGCCGCGCATCTCACACGATTTTCCAAAAAGACCAAAGTCATTGGACTCGTCGGCTTCGGCAGCGGCGGCCCCGATGGCTGGCGTCTGGAGTGGCGCAATCAAACCGGCGCGGAAAAATACACTGAGAAACCGATCGATCACGTTTCGCGCCGCTCGCCGGATTCCTTCAAAGAATCGGGCTACGTCGATCCTGAAGATCTCACGCCGTGGGGCGGGGCCGACGACTACATCCGCCTGATTAGTCCACTGCGCTCGCAGATGAAAACCAGCCTGTGCGATAACCAGCATAACGCCGCCGTCGGTATCCTCGACGAATACGTAAAACGCACCGGCTTGCCCCGCGAGGAGTACTTTGATCATTTGCAAGAGCCCGACCCGGCTTGGCTGAAGACGATTCGCGTGCTGCTAACCGTCGGTGAAAACGACAAAGGCCACTGGGTCAAAGGCGAGCGGCTGGAAGACAAGCGTGAAATGTTCATGGGCGCCAAGTACGCGGCAAGTACCCGCGGCGCGCACGTGGTTCTCATCCCGCGTTATGGCCATGTGGGCTATTCCGAGCTGCACAATGAAAAAATCGCTTATCTCTGGCTGTGGGCATTAAAAGCGGGCTATTTCGATTGACGAAGTCTGCTTCTGAGGAGGATTTCCATGCTGACGAGAGTACGACTAACACTCGTTTTGTTGTTGATCGTGGCACATGCGTCGGTGTTGCAGGGAGCACAAAGCCGGCCCGGGTCGGTTGCTGAGTTGGCCCTCTATCAAGGCTCGGATCGCGAAAGCATTCTTATTGAGGGCGCCAAGAAAGAAGGTCAACTCACCTTTTATACCTCAAACACCTGGGTCGCCGGACCCGTCTCGCAAGAGTTCGAAAAAAAATATCCGTTCATCAAAGCCAATGTTTGGCGCAGCGATTCCAAGGCGTTGCTGAAACGCCTCACCGAAGAGCACGCTGCCGGTAAGTACCTCGCCGATGTCGTTGAAACCAGCCCCGAATACGTAAACCTATTGGTGCGAGCTAGTTTGCTGCAGGATCACTTCTCGCCGGAGCTCAGCGCCTATGATGATGAAGCAAAAGTGAAGGGCAAAAGCGGCGTACTCGCATGGACCAATCGTGAGATTTATATCAGTTTGGGATACAACACCAACTTGGTTCCAGCTGCAGAAGCGCCAAAGACGCTAAAGGATTATCTCGATCCTAAATGGAAGGGCAAGATGGCGATCGCCGGAACCACTACCGGCACGCAGTGGATCGGCGCTGTGTGGGACACCATGGGTCGGGAGTTTCTAGAAAAACTGAGCGCGCAAGAAATCAACGTGCAGAACATGTCCGGCGCTGCTCTTTCCGGTCTGGTAGCTTCAGGCGAAGTGCCGCTCTCGCCGACAATTTTCAATTCAAACATATTTACTCACAAGCAGAAGAGCGCCCCGGTCGAATGGCGGCCTATCGATCCGGTGATCGCCGGCGTGGGCAGCTCCGGCCTGATTGTCAACGCGCCGCACCCGCACGCTGCCTTGCTGTTTCTAGATTATCTTCATTCCAAACTGGGTCAGCAGGTCGCTATGAAGGGCGGTCTTAGCTCGGCGCGCAACGACATCGGATCGCTGGAGCAAAAGTTCAAGAAAATTTACATGGAGAGCAAATACACGCCCGAGGAAATTGAGAAAAAGTTCGAAGAATGGGAAGGACTCATGCGTAAGCTGTTCATCCGCAAGCGCTAGGCAGGCTGGCTTGAGAAAAGATGAATTATGAAAGCTGAAAACTGACTCCGATTTCAGATTTCCGCTTTCATCTTTGAATTGCGCGACTTGCCTTTGACTCTTTTGAGCAGCCTGCAACAAAGTTTTTCAGCACGTCGCTATTAAACCTGAGTACCCCATGGACTCTACGATCCTCATCACCGGCGCCAATGGATTCATTGGTTCCCACTTTACCCAACTTATGGAATCCCTCGGCAGTAGAGTTGTTCCTGTCGACGTCTTGCCGCGCTCGGCGGATCTTTCATTGCTGGCGATCCAGACTCCCAGTCGCATCATGAATGTCACCGATGAAGCGCCCTTCCGGGAGCTCTGCCGGTTGGAACAACCAACGCATATTTTTCATGCCGCGCATCCTCCACGCGATGATAGCCCCGAAGTCCTGAATTTTTGCTATCGTGCGATGACCAACATCCTCGAAGCTGCCCGGGAATTAAAGGTCAAAAGCGTGGTGTACTCCAGTTCCGGGGCGCTTTATGGCCAGCTACGAAAAAAGGATCACGCGCCCATAAAAGAAGACGATCCTGTGGCGATCTACCCGACTTATTTTTACCGCTCCGGCAAGATCATGTCGGAATGGATGGGCGACTTTTACAAACAAAAGTTCGGAGTTCCTTTCGTCGCCTTGAGATACTCGTCGGTCTATGGCCCGGGACTCGCCAGAGGGATTCCGCTCGAGTTGAAGAAGGGTGTGCTGGGCCAGCCTTGCCGGCCCTACCTAACCCGCTTGCCCGATGATTTGATCTATATCGACGATGTGACCGATGCCGTGCGCCGTGCGCTCTTTACGGAAGAACCGTTGAGCCGCGCCTATAATATTGCCTTCGATCAGGTGTACGACAACCAAGATCTCGAGGACTCAATCCGGAAAGCGTTGCCCGAGATCTCTTTTGAGATCGGCAAGCATCCGCATGCGGCGACTGTGGGAGCGCATCGGGATCGGGATCCATTAGATATTACTCGCGCCAAGGAAGAACTCGATTGGAGGCCGACAATTGATCTGGAAAACGGCATTGCGCGAGTCGCCGCTTGGTTAAAGAGCCATGCTAATAGGCTGAAGTAAACTCGCCACGCATCGCCACTATTCAATCAGGAGGAAAAAAATGACTGCCTTGCCGATGGCAAAGAACGCTACTGCGATTTCGTGGCTGTTTAAGGCTGGCCTTGTTCTGGTCATTGTCCTGGCAGTTGTAAAGCAATCAGACGCGGCCGGCAGATCGTTGACATCATCGGAGCTGTTCTTCTATCAGGGCGCGGATCGAGAACAGATTCTTCTCGAAGGAGCAAAAAAAGAAGGGCAGCTGGTTTTCTACAATTCCCATACCTGGTTCAAGTCCGTCGCGCAGGAGTTCGAGAAAAAATATCCCTTCATGAAGGTCTCGGTCTGGCGCGCCGATGGGGCGGATGTAATGAAGCGAGTTTTGGAGGAAAGTCTAGCCGGTCGTTTCCTCGTTGACGTAGTCGAGAGCACTGAGGCCAATATCGGCGGTCTGCACAAACGACAACTGCTTCAGGAACACCACTCTCCCGAACTTCGTTTTTTTAAGGACGAAGTCCTGGGCAAGGGCAAGCGCGGGGTATTTTACTGGGCTGACCGGGAGACTTATATTAGCCTGGGCTTCAACACGAACCACATATCGATTGAGGAAGCACCCAAGCGCACTCAGGACCTTCTCGACCCTAAGTTTAAAGGCAAGATCTCCTTTGCCGGCGGCGCCACAGCGGCAAGATGGGTAGGCGCCGCCATCGACGCGCTGGGCAGGGATTTCATCGAAAAGCTGAGCCGCCAGGATGTCACCGTCCATAAACTCTCCGGCGCGGCGCTCGCCAACCTGGTGGTAACTGGAGAAGTGCCGATTTCGCCGACAATCTTTGACTCCAACATGTTTGTAGCCAAGAATAAGGGAGCTCCCGTGGAGTGGCGGCCCATGGAGCCGGTGGTGGCTAACGTCGGCTACTCCAGCGTGGTCGCCAAGGCGCCGCATCCCCATGCCGCTCTGCTATTCATTGACTATCTTCATTCCAAGGAAGGTCAGCAGGTGGTGGTGAAAGGGGGTCTCAGCTCTCCC
>JAICEJ010000063.1 GCA_025924215.1 Candidatus Binatia bacterium | reverse complement strand
TGATTGATGAGCAGCTCGGCGGTGTTAAATACACCGGTGGGTTCGGTAAAAAATTGATCGCTGGGGACGCCCTCCGATGTCAGATAAGGCTGGTGCAGGGCGCGCGGCGTTTCCTGAATCGAAAAGTCCTGCGCCAACGGATTCTGCCGAAGCTTGCTGACGATCACCTGCGCCGTTGCCCCCATCGATCGGGATTCGTTCATTGTCTCGCCTGCTCTCGCAAGGAGGCCGCTCTGCAGATCCTGTCTTACGCGATCAGGAAAAAATTCGAGCTCCCATCCCTGAATCGACGGGATCAGGCCGGACCAGAAAATCGAACGGCCACCGAAATTGAGTTGCGGTTGCTCGCCGATATAGTTTTGTGATTGTTCGTTCCCGGACTGCCAGAAGGTACCGCAGCCGAAGTGCTTGGCTAGACTCGCGTTCGGAAAACGACAGACGTTATAAACGTGGGTTGGATACAAAAACGATCCGGCTTCCAGGACCAGGATGCGTTTCTGCTTGCCCAAGCGCTCCGCAAGGTCGTCGCCCAGCACGCCACCGCCGATCCCCGAACCGATGATAATGATGTCGAAGTCGGATCGATGCCCCAAATACTGAAGAAAAAGCCTCTCCTGTGCGGCGCTCGCTGCGGAAACGAAATTTACGTATGTTGATGAATTGAAACTCATCGCGGCTCCTTAAAAATGATCGGACTACACTCCACCCGAACCGATCTTAATCGAGGTTTTGCTAGCCGAAAAGAGTGCCTGGCATTTTTCAACTCGACACATTGGAAAGAACACTTTATCCAAATGGATCCGTATCCGAACAAGAGATCCTACTATAGACCCCCTACAATAGGATATGCGACGAGAAGTTATCGCGAATGGCGCTGGTCGGATGGTATCAGGAGAACACCCCGGTGCTCCACTAAGAAGACTCAAGAATCGTCGAGGCTCCGGGATGCCAAACGACTTGAATTCAGACTCGAGTTGTTCATGGCGTCGGGCTGTTTGCCGTTGACATTTTGAGACCTCATCGACTATTGAGGATCTCACGAGAACAAAGCGTTCGGATCGCCCTTGTACGTTAAGTCGCGGCATTGACTCGGCGCGAGGAAGAGGAACCATGCCGGCCTCATTCAAAACTTGTTTGTTTGTGTTAAGCGGTATTGTCGCTGCCGTGGTTGCAACGCACGCACAGGGTCAGAGCGTCGCGCCCGCCGAGAAGATTGTCGTCAGTTATCCCAGCAAATCCATCACCAACTTCCCTATTTTGGAGACCGCGCGGCAGAAGGGCTTCTTTCAAAGAGAAGGACTTCATGTAAGCCTGGTTTATATTCGCGGCGGTTTGGATATCCAGACGTTGCTCACCAACGACGCCGACTTTGCGATGGGCAGTACCACCGCGGTAACCGCCTTCGTAGCGGGCGCGCCGTTGCGCATTGTTTTGAGCTACAACGCTCACGTCGATCAGGGATTATACGCGCAGGCCAAATATCGCCGCATTGCCGACCTCAAGGGGCAGCCGATCGGTTCGCTCAATCCCGGCGGCCTTGTCGATACCATGGTGCGCCGCATCCTCATCAAAAATGGCGTGCAGCCGGAGCGCGATGTCAATCTCCTTGCCATGGGCGGCACGCCGGAACGGTTTGCGGCGCTGAGAGCCGGCGCCATCGCCGCGACGATGTTGAGCTCGCCATTCAATTTCCTTGCTGACAAAGAGGGCTTTTCGAAGCTTGCCACGACCCGAGACTATGTTGATGTTCCGGGCACGGCTGTGGTCGTGAATGCCGAGAAGGTCAAGAAGCAGCCCAACACGGTAAAACGATTCATCCGCGCTTCGCTGCGCTCGATGAATTATATCCGAGATAACCGCGCCGATACTACGCAGCTCCTCGCCCGGGAATTCAGCATGGACCAAGAGACCGCGGCTTTGGCTTACAAGCAGCTCCTGGATTTGCTCAGCCCGGATGGGAGAAACCGGGTGAGCGGATATCAATTGCTTGTCGACTTTGCCCGTGCCGCGCAAAAAATCGACCGGCCGATCAACGCAGCACAGCTCATCGACGAAACATTGCTCGATGAAGTCATGCGCGAAGGCGGAATCTCGAAGTGAAGACAAACGTAGGCCTAAATCGTTTGCCAAGAGAGATCTTGATTGTGGCCGGAGCCAGGATCGCCCATCCCGGACTTTGGTAACTATTGAAATCGAACTCTCCCAAGGATTTCTTTGTCCTCGAACGGTTGAACCTTGAACTTTGAAAGGCTGCGATCTTCAAAGGTTGAAACCCTGAACAGCGCTCACCTGTTCCTTGACACTCGAAGTTGCACAGTCTACGGTCAGCCGAGATTACCTCAGAGATCGGAGAACTGTCATGGCACATCCCAAGGTCATTGATGCCGACGGTCATATCTACGAAAATCACGAAGAGATCGAGGAGTATTTCGAGGGCAAATATCGCGGCACGCGCCGGGCGCGCGCCTACTCTCTTTTCCCGTCTCTCGACGGTTGGCCGCGCGGTCTGGGCGCCGGACGTCCCGATAAAGTGATCGAGACCCGGCCCCAAGATGTTGTCGGGTTCGTCGAAAACATGGGGCTGGAAAGCACCGTACTCTATCCAACTGCGGCCCTCGCCATCGGTTTGGTGCAAGATCCAAACTGGGCGTGTTCGATATCGCGCGCGTATAACAACTGGTTTCACGCTCGCTACAGCAAAGCAGATTCACGATTGAAGGGGGTCGCTGTACTCCCGGTTCAGAATCCGCAGGGTGCGGTTCAAGAGCTGCGTCACGCAGTGGAAAAGCTCGATATGGTGGGGGCATTTTTACCGTCGGCAACAGTCATGAGCAAAGCCTTCGGCCACCCGGACTTCAATCCGATCTTTCGCGCCGCCGAAGAGCTCGGCGTGCCGCTGGGAATTCACGGCGCGCCAAGCCGCGGTTACGGCTTCGATTATTTCGAAGACCAGGGTCAAGTTCACGCCCTTGAACACCCTTTTCCACTGATGATTCAGTTCACCAGTATTATCTGTGACGGCGTACTGGAAAAATTCCCGCGTCTAAAACTCGCCTTTCTCGAAGCGGGCTGCGGTTGGCTCCCTTACATGATGGACCGTTTGGATTACGAATACGAAACCCGCGGCGGCCGCTCCTTCCCCAATATCAAAAAAAGACCGAGCGAGTACGTGAAGGATTGCGCCGTCTATGTCACTTGCGAACCGGAAGAAACTTCGCTGGCCTATGTGGCTCAAGTAATCGGTGATGCCCGGCTGATGTTTCCGTCGGATTATCCGCACGAGCGTGTTTACGGAGAGTTCCTTAAAGACATTCCCGAATTGCTCGCCCGGCCAGAGTTAAGCGATTCGACCAAGCAGAAGATTCTTTATGACAATGCCAAAGAGTTCTACCGCATATAGTGGACGGTCAATGTCATTATTGACGCGTACGATAGCGCTGCTCATTTTGTGGAGCGTTGCGACCACCGCTTTAGCTCAGGATCCGAAGCTGATCGAAGCCGCCAAGAAGGAGGGGCGACTGGTGCTTTACGGCACCATGCAAACCGATATTTTCGAGTTGCTGCACAAAGCTTTCCAGAAGAAAACCGGGATTACCATCGACTACTGGCGCACTTCAGCGACCAAGGTCACGGAGCGGGCGCTTAGCGAAGCGCGCGCCGGCAAAGCGCTCTTCGACCTCGTCATGTCTACCGAGGACACGACCCGAATCATGCTCAAGGAAGGTATCCTGGCGAAATACGATTCGCCGATGAGCAAAGATTTTCCTAAAGACGCGATAGATCCCGAGTTAGGCCCGCGGGCGCGCAACCATATCATCGGCATTCTCTACAACAAGAACATCATCAAACCCGGCGATGCGCCGAAGACAGTGGAGGATCTTGTCAAGCCCCAATACCGTGGCAAACTGGTTATGGCCGACCCGACACTACACACGACCACGGCCCAATGGCTCGCCAATGTGCACAAACTGATTGGTAAAGAGAAGTCCGAAAAGTTCATTCGCGAGCTGGCCGCGATGAAGCCGACCTTTGTCGAATCCTTCAACCCCGCCGCAGACCGGATCACCTCGGGAGAGTTCCCCATCGGTATAACGTACGTTTATTACGTGTATCTTAACGGCGCCAAAGGAGCGCCCATCGATTACGTTCGAACGGGTAAGTTTCTCGGCGATGCGAGCTACTTGACGTTGTCGCATAAAGCGCCGCACCCCAACGCCGCCAAAGCTTTCATCGATTTCTTCCTCGACGAAGAGAGCATGAGCATCATGGCCAAAGCAGGCGAATTCGTAAATCGCAAGGGTATTTACCCGCCGGTTCCGGATGCAGACAAGATTCAGTTCGTCGAAATGGATGACTTAGGTGAGAAGATGTACGCTGAGAAGCGTAAAGAATTTCACAAACTATTTCTTCAATAAGCGATGATTGTCATCTGACAAGCGCTGTTCGGACCCGTTCGGGGGCGATGGCGCAAAGCCGCGGTGATTTATCCCAAGCTCTACGACATTCGATTACGCCTTGGATTTCTCCACAATTGACTTTAGAAAGCGACCTGGACTCTACCGCATCGGTAAGGGCGAGCAGGGGGTACTCCTGGTCGAACCCTACAAAAGTGAAATACTGCCTCACTGGAAATTCAAGTCGGCTCGTGAAGCTCGTAATTCAGCCAGGAGAATCTATCAGCTATTTCTTGACTATCGAGCCGAAGACGACTTCGTGGGAATGGACATGGCTCGCAAATTTCTCCAGATGGGTTACACGAGGTCACGAAGGTACGCCAATCATAAGTCAGGCCGTAAGTACGCCCCGGGTAGTAGAGAGCTACTGCCTCATGACGAAGACCAGGAAAAAGCACAATCAGCTAAGATGTTTTATCAGAAATGGAAGAAGGCCAGAGAGGATAAGAAGTATTTACAATTAAGAAGCCGGCATCGAAAGCTTTATGAAACGCAGGGAGAAGAACCGAGAAGCGAATTCAGCACCTAGTTGCGCTCCCGGTGGGGGCGCAGGCTTACCCATCTGTGCGGCGCGATTCGCGCCGCACAGATAGCGTCTTCCCGCTGCCTTACTTATCCGTCGCCCTTTCCACCTTGTCACCCGCTCGCTCAACCGACCTATCGACTTTTTCTCCGGCGCGTTCCATCGGCCCCTCTCGATCGCAAGCGACGAGGCCGCCGAGCAACAGCATACCCGCGACTACCGGCATTGCTAGTTTTTTAAAACTTACCATGAGATGTCCTCCTCTGTGATGTTTAGCGGCAGCCAATACCGACTTAGCTGCGGCACGAGTCAGCCACTGGCACTGATAACCGCAGCTTCCATGCCACGTAGAAAAGATCAGGTGGATAAGTCCGTTAATCAGCAATGGGCTCTTCATTTCAGAGTATGTCAGTAAATCTCCAAATGAGACGGCGCTGCCGCGGAGTTGGAGGAGAAGCTGATTTGTCCCGAAACTCAGACAAGGATATTCAGAACTGATACAGGCGAGAGCAGCGCTTCCACGCGGTGCGGATCTGAAATCAGAGAACATCTCGACAATCCAGGAATTCTCGCTGTGACTCTTGCCGCTTCAGATGCGCTAAAGCGGCAAGCTGCAGCGAAATGTTCTAAGCCCGAACGTAGAGAGTTGATAATCTTTTTTGGCTCAGTATTAGAGCGTCCGGCAGTAATTGATGTTGAACGGCCTGCGCCGGCATTGCTATCTGCGAATCATCTCATTATCGCTTCTCATCTGCCTGCGGACCTAATCGCGCGGCCTACTACTTGGGCAGGCGTCCGTGTTATTGTCCGGCGGGTTAGAATCAACAGACAGGGAGGAGAGACATGTATCCACCAATCGTGTCATACGGCATGAGCTCTTCAGCGCTACGACTTTGTCATCGCATTTTGAAACGAGCGGTTTTTTTCATTCTTCTTTTCCTTCCGTTTGTAGCGATGAAAGCGGCGGCCGCGGAGCGCTTTTATATCAGTATCCCCGGGCTGACTTTGAGCTATGTTCCACTTTATTATGGACAAGAGAAAGGATTCTTCTCGCGGGACGGCTTGGACCTGCAGATCCTGGTGGTGCGCGGCATTGTCGGCGTCAGCAGTCTCATGTCCGGGGAGATTGACGTCACCTGCCATGCAGGCAGCGGCTTTTCCGCGGCATTGCGCGGTTTGCCGTTAAAAATTATTTCGGTGACGCGCGATCGGCCGATTCATGAACTTGTCATCGGCTCATTTGCTTCACCGACAGAGCTCAAAGGAAAATCGATTGCCGTCGGTTCGTTAGAGGGTACTGCCGCTATCATGACTCGGCGCATCCTGCAGGCCAAAGGTCTTGATCCACAAAAAGATGTCACGCTGTTGAGCATGGATACGCCGGCGCGGCTGCAATCGCTACTGACCGGTAAAGTCGCAGGCGCCATGATGACTCCGCCGTCGACTTATCTCGCCTTGGACCAAGGGTTCAAGGTGTTGGGCCGCGGCCGCGACTACATGCGTTACCTGCAAACCGGCGTCGTCGCCACCGACTTACATATAAAGCAGAAGCGCGAGCGGTTGACGCGCTTTCTGAGCGCGTGGAATAGGGCGCTAAAATTTTACCAGGAAAACCCGGAGCTCATGATTCCCTACATTCAAAAACGGCTCGGCGTCAAAGACGCATCAATGGCGAAGAGAATGTACGATGATGATGCGCCATTTATCCTCCCCAACGGCTCGCTTAGTGCGGATGCCGCCAAGGAGATCGTCGATATTGGCAGGGAAGCTTTGCGGATAAAAGAACCGATAGCCACGGAGAAAATCTTCGATTTCTCCCTCGCCGGCGAAGCGGCCAGGTGAAGGTTTCGTCCTGGGTCATGAGAGCTCTTTAACTCTTCGCCTCGGAGCCAACGCTCGCATATGCGACAAATGAGATTCGGTCGCAACATAACGACACAAACAGCCCCGCGCGTTATCCTGTGGCGTATTCATCTTAATGAATGGTTTCGGCTTAAGTAAGAAATCCGAGGGTTGTGGGATCGAAACGTTTAACATTTGGAAATACCGCCGGAAGGTCAGCGTTCGAAACGCCAAGCCAGGAAGCGAGTGTCGCCCCATATTGATCTACCGCCACTGTCGGTATCCACCGTCCTCTCGCATTACCTCCCTGGTCGGTATCGTCCGGCCCGTTGGCTGCAAGAGTGGGAAAGACCGTGGCGTTAGAACCCGCACACCCGTAAAATTCACGGCCTCGAACTGAGCCGCCCATGACGAATTGGTGTGAGCCCCACGCATGGTCAGTGCCGAGAGTGCCGTTAGGCACCCAGGTGCGCGAGAAATCTGATAACGTAAAGGTGGTAACATCTGAGGCAACTCCAAGCTGCACCGTTGCATCGTAGAATGCCTTCATCGCATCACTCACTTGCAAGAGCAGGCTTGCATGAGTTCCAGTGCCGGGAGTTCCGCCAATCACCTGGCTGTTGTGCGTGTCGAAACCGCCAAGCGAACAGAAAAAGATTTGCCGTTTCATGCCGAGCTCGGTCCGCACGCTGATCATCTTGGCTACTTGTTCCAGCTGATTCCCCAAACTGGTTCGCGGGTTCAGCGGAAACGGCGGGACAGGTGGATCGCCGGTGAACCGGATCGCCCCTTCCATCGACACCGCTGCAGCAGTAACCCGGCTTGCGCCGCGAACGAGTGTTTTATCCCCATCCAGCGACAGCAAACGTTTCATCTCGAGATAGCGCGGGTCATTGTCCGGTGGGTTCGGAAAGCCGTCGAGTCGCAACGCGGCATCGAGCCTGGTTGGTGCTACCGCGATCGCCAGTGGGCGCTCAAGATTTCCTGTCGTGAATATGGGAGTGCCAGCGGTGGATGTGACCGGCGAGAAGACGCTTGCGTTGAGAGGGCCTATTTCGTCGGCGCTACGCCCCCCCCACCCCGACGCGCTGGCAGTATCGGAGACCGAGGTCTGCCATTGATTGATTTGGTCTGAATGGGAGAAGAGGTTGAGCGGGATTCGCGCCGTACGGTTTTGATACGAGGTGCGGGTCGTCCGCTCAAGCAGAGGTCCGACATTGCAGACCACCCCCAGCTTGCCCTCGCCCCATAGCGTGTGAAGGCCGGCCAAGCTCGGATGAAATGCGAATTCTGCACCGACATTTGGGACGACGCCGGTTCGCAATAAGCTTGATTGCTCAATTGCGAGCCCACTCGGGCCACGAGCGGCCAAATAGGATTGATAGTCGTCATACGGAATGATCATATTATTGCCGTCGTTACCGCCGTTGAGAAAAATGCAAACGAGCGCCCGATAATCAGCCGATTGAGCAACCGCGTTAAGCAAACCGAAACGCTCAATGCCCAACATCACCGCCCCAAAGCTCCCCAATGATCGAAGTAGAAATTCTCGACGTGTACTTGCCATGGGTTGCTTCTCCTTTAACGCTGCACCTGATATTGCGACGAGGTCGCGACAAGGTATGCCGCCGTGCGCACGCGCAAGCGGGGATTGCTTACGGGAACGCTTTCCACGGCGACTCGCACGGACTCGCGCATTTCGCCGGACATGGCTCCATGGAGCAGAAGCTGGTTGAGCGCCTCAATCAACCTTTCAGGATTGCTCGCCAGGGGGTCCCAGAAGGACAAATCGATGGAGGTCCCAGTTGGGCGATTGGGTGCGGCGGCCGGAATATTCGAAAAGATGATCCGGTTGGCGAAATTAGCGCGCCGTAGTGAAGTCAACGACGAGAAAACCGCAAATTGAGGACCCAGCGCGTTTTCTCCGGGTACTCTGGCTGTCGGCGGATAGAAGCTAAACACCGACGGCGCATTGAAAACATCCTGGCTCATTTCGGCAGAGCCGATAGCCGAGCCGCCGATATTGAGAGAATTCAAAACACCGTCGCTGGTGGCATTGAAGGCGCGCAATAAGTTTGTGATGAATTGAACCGGCTCGCGCAACTTGCCGAAAGCGGGCTGGGTAGCGGTATCGATAAAGTCACCGCGCGCTTCAGGATCAAGAAGAATCGCGCGGACGACGTTGAAAAGCTGGGTCGGAGAGTTGGCGTTAGCCGTGAAAACGGCGGCGATACGTCCGACATAGGCAGGACTCGGGTTGCTGGTAACCAAATGCTGGATCAGCTGCTTGCCTATGAAAGGAGCGACGTTGGGATGAAAGGCAATGTTATCGATCGCGGCGCCAAGTTCAACGGTTTGTGATTGACCGCCGGCCAGCTGAAATCCCATTAGCAATTTTTTGGGAGCTTTGTCGTGATAGTCCTCGCGGCCCTGCGAATCCAGCCTCACCCGCATCGGATCTCGGTAGTTGGGTACGGTGCCACCGACACTCGAAGACGCCGATAAGGCCGGGGCGAGAATCCACCCCGTGAACACCCGTGAAAACTCTTCAACGATTTCCTGATCGTAGGTCGGGATAGGATTGCCACTGCCGTCCAGCTGTCGCGTACCGTCTTGATTCAACATGAATGTTCCGATGGAAAAAAGCTGCAAAATCTCGCGCGCATAATTCTCATTGGGCTGCGAGTTCAGACCGTTTCGGCAGATATTTGCGTCAGGCGGCGTTCGGGTTTGGCAGCGGTTGTTCAACATATCAAGGAAACGACCCATAGTGGCGTTCACGGTCACATCATAGAGAAGCTGGCGGAAATTGCCGAAGGCGCTTTTATAGAGGAGTTGCTGGTAGGTTCTCATCCAACTTGGCAGCGGGACATCTGACCGCGAGCTTACGAGTATCTGGCCGAGGGCGAAGGCGATCCGCTGGCGCAATTGATCCTCGCCGTAGAGAGCATTGCTGAAGAAATGACGCTGAAGCTGATAATACGTGTAATTATCTCGTTGGCAGTCGCCCGTACAGCTTGCAGGACGCGTTTGCGGCCAAAATTCGAGATCGGGATAATCTGTCATCGGTGCTGTGCGCTGCTCCTCCAGAAATCCCTCAAGGCCGATTTGCTCCAGGCGCACAATGAGTAGTGGCGTTGGGCCGAAGGTTGCCTGCTCAAGAAAGCGCACGATATTACCCGTGCTCTGTGCATTACTGGGAGCTGGGTTAATCGCGCTCCAGCAAAGCAACAAGCACGTTGTCATCCATGCGATCAACCCAAAGCGTAACGTGTGGCTGTTCATAATTCCTCCCGGCGCGCCACTGCGGTTATTGCCAGCTTTGTTGAAGGCCGTCAAGATATTTTGAAGTCTCTTTGTAGCAAAAGTAACTATGGCAGGTTAACGGCAACGTGATGATGTCACGGTATTGGAATGACAACTCTGACGATCGGAGACGAGAAGCGGAGGAGAGGCAGGAGTTCTCGAAACGGAAGGTCTCCCGTATATTGAACGGTTGGATTTTGAAGACGCGCTTAGCGTCTCATACCGATTGCACGGAGCGCAGCCGTTGAACGGCCACCCGTGGAATTGCATTCAAGAAGGCCGGCGCCGATGCGGTGTTTATTGAGGCTCCGGAAACCAAAAAGAGATGCTCCAGATTGCGCGCTGTGTGCCGGACCATTAGTAGCCTATATGCTAGAACGGGATGTCACCGCGAACGAGCGGACCGAAGAGCAGTGAGAGTATGCAGGTCTTGAGATGCCATATGGCTCAACTCGCTTGCTCGATCCGTTTGACTCCGCAGCTCACACTTGCACAGCGACTCCCAATGCGCTGCGCTCTAATGCTTGTATGGCAGAATCGGCTCACTGTGGCGCAAATCCGCAGAACGAAAGCCCGACAGCCTACGTCTTATGCTCAGACATTCACCGCGGCACATTGCGATCGATGCCTCCGGCGCGGAGCCATCTATAGTCGTAGGGCTGCAGCTCAACGACGTAACGGCCGTTCTCGTCGGCGCGGCTGTCGTTGGTCGCAAGCAGATCGACGAGTTTGCCGGTGCCAGTATCACCGCCAACGGCTCCGCGATCGAGCACGACAGCGCTCGGTTTGGCGCTGAAGTTGTGCAGGGTGACCAGCGTGTGGTCGTCCCACTCGTAGCACATGACGAGCACACCGGGCTGATCGGTCTTAAGAATTTTCCAATCACCCCAGCTGATCTCCGGACACTCCTTTCGCATCCGAATCTTGCGCTCCATCCAGTTGAGCAGTGAGTGCGGGTCGCGACGCTGACCTTCGACGTTGACTCGCTGATAGCCATAGATTGGATCTGAGATCACCGGCAACACAGGGCGCTTTCCGGTCGTGAATCCACCGTGCGGGTCGTTGGACCACTGCATCGGAGTACGCGCGCACTCACGTTCGGGGAGTGACAGATCATCGCCGAGCCCAATCTCATCGCCGAACTGCAGCATCGGGGTGCCCGGCAGGGTAAACAGCAGGCTAAATGCCAGATCGAGCTTGCGGCGATCGTTGTCGAGCATTGGAGCAAGGCGGCGCCGGATGCCGCGATTGTAAAGCTGCATCTCCTTTGCCGGCGCAAAGGCCTGGAACACTCGTTCGCGTTGCGTATCGGTTAGCCTGCCGAGATCGAGCTCATCATGACTGCGAAGGAAGTTCACCCATTGCGCCGCCGGCGGCCGATTGTAAGTAGCTTCCAGTGCTCGCACGAGTGGCTTGATGTCCTCTGTCGCCAGCGCGTAAAACAGTCGCTGATTGACGGCGAAGTTCAGCATCATTTGAATCCGTTCGCCGTTCTCGCCGAAGTAGTCCATGTTCTCATTGGGCGGAACGTTCGCTTCCGCAAGGAAAATCGCGTCGCGCCGGCGCCACTGCAGAAAATTTCGCAACAGATGGAGCATCTCGTAATCTTTACGCGGCGTAATCCCCGCGCCTTTCTGCTCTATCATGAATGGAACGGCATCCACCCGGAAGCCGGAGACGCCAAGCTGCAGCCAGAACCCCATGATACGCATCATTTCGCGTTGCACGGCGGGATTTAACGTGTTCAGGTCTGGTTGAAATTCGTAGAACCGGTGGAAGTAGTACTGGTCTGCAACCGGATCACGGGTCCAGGTCGCTTTCTGCACACCGGGAAATACCATCCCCTTGTTCCATTCTGCAGGGCGCGTCTTCGACCAGACATACCAATTCCGGTAAGCCGACGCTGGATCCTTGCGCGCGGATTGAAACCAGGGATGACGGTTCGACGTGTGGTTGATCACCAAATCGACGATCACCCGTAAGCCGATCTGTTGCGCGTGATTCATAAACTCGACGAACTCGCCAAGGGTGCCGTGCTTTGGGTGCACGCCGTAATAGTCGGCAACGTCGTAGCCGTTGTCGCGATTGGGAGACGGATAAAACGGCTGGAGCCAGACGCAAGTGACGCCCAGGCCGGCGAGATAGTCCAGTCTCCGTGTCAGGCCGCCGAAATCTCCAATACCGTCGCCGTTGGAGTCGACGTACTTTTCGACGTCTAAACAGTAGATGATGGCGTTCTTGTACCAGAGGTCATCAATCGGCGGTCGATGCGCGCCGTTATTCATCGTGACGTTTTCCTTTCATTAGCGCGATCGCGCGGTTTGCAATCGCGCGCAGGATTCTTTATCCAGCAGCGAGAGAATGGCCAATGCATCCCCGACTTCGTGCTAAACGCTGCCTTAAACGCCTCTCCCCAGCTTCGACTTAGCGTAGTAGAGGTTTCAGTCTAGCTTCATCAATAACTTTATCTGCTCTTTCGCCAAAAGAAACCCGTTGCCGCCTGAATACGTGAGTATCTGCTCGGAATCGGCGAAGACAGCCAGGCGATTGGTTGAAGCCCATCCACCAGAGCGCCCACCACAACTGAACGATCCAGCCGCGGTTCCGATCGCTTTAATATCAATCCTACACAGCCATGCGATCGAGCATGGGTCTAAGAAAATAACCGATGGAAGCAAGCGATCAGGTAAATCTACATGATGGTCGCAATACAGGCTGGAGAAACGGACCGCAGAGCTGAATGAGAAGGATGCAGAGATACGCGAACTGCGGCAGAAGGTTGCCGATTGGAATGTCTTAGAACGGAGACGGCCGAGTAACGTCCAAGAAAGCGCGTTTTGCGACTATAGCCGCCCGGTTGGGAGCTTTGGAACTCAAGCTCAACCTTCCAGTGCAGGCGCATGTGTTCTCCGAGGAAGAACTGGCTGAAACGAAGCGCTAGAGCGCGCCTCTTCAAAGTATAAGAGGTTCGAAAGTTGGAAATCATCGGCGGCCGACCGGTCAGTTATAGGGGACGTCAAATTCAACCTAGGTTGGTGGGGGGCCTGTTCCGGTTACCCAAGGCTCCAACTCATCCGTCACGCATGAGGGCCGGCGCTTTTGAACGCCAGCCCTCACCGCCTTAGACAGAACCGAGTCTTTTTAGAAGCGCTCGCCTACCCAATCTCTTATGTGATTGAATAGATTGATCCGGGCATTACTGTAGTTGGCGTTATTGTGTAACGCGGAACAAGGAGCGCAGGGTCCTAGCCCGTGATTTGCTCCCTCGAGTACGATAAATTCTTTGTCATCACTGGCTGATGTTTCATAGATGTACTCGCCATCGCGAATGAAGTAGTGACCCTGCATTGCAACGACCAGTATGGGCACCGAAATGCGCCGGACGGCGCATGGAACGGAGTTGTTGCTGCTGCACCAGTCGATTTCATTTTCATTCAAAGAATGGGTGCTGAGAATTGCATTGGCGCTCAAGAAAGAGTTTATCGTCAAGAACTTGACTCCGGCAAAGCTCTCGTCTTCCTCGCGCTGGCCGGGATCCGGGGCACGTACAGTGGTGACGATTTTATTAGATTCAATCGTGCCATCGTTCTTTAGCAGGTCCGCAGGATTGACAGTACTTCCATGGACACCGGTACTGAAATCTGACAGCCGGGCACTGTCACGGTAAAAGATGAAGGCGTCATCATCGCTTGGAAAATGTTTGTCGGCCTCAATATCCTTTTTGATGTCTAGCGCTTGCTTGATCAGGTCGTTCATTCGGCGCGACTGTGCCCGGGAATACCGATCCACAAAATTGCTTGAATAGACCGAGTCTCCAGTTGGATTAAAGCCATTGTTTACGCTAAACGGGTCCAAGTTTTCTCTGAGGTTCTTCGGATTTTTTTCGTTCTGAACCGCACCGTTCAGCGCTCGTAACGTGGTGATCGTGTTACTGGGATGCGCGTCTAAAAAGACTATTCCATCAGCTTTATCAGCGTCCGTGAAACCAGCTAGCTGCTGGTCAAAACAGGGGCTAAGTTTGTTCGCTCCTTGACAATAAGCTGGGCCATTTTCTGCAACCGCTTGATAATACGAGGTGGTCGGGCCGCCACCGCTATGCCCGATGAGTATCACCTTCGTGATCCCCGTTTGCTGTCGCAGAAACCGAACTCCAGCCCGCACATCTAAAGCGATAAGTTCCCACTCAACGTCTGCCTCGTTATTTTTAAACCGTGAGTTCATACCCAGAACACTGAAGCCGCGGCGCGGCAATTCTTGCGTGGAGACGTGCGCAAGGTAGTCGCCGGTTCGGTGTATAGCTAAAAATGCAATGTGAGAAATCGGACCGCTGCTTGGCACCCAGTAGAGACCTTGACCTCCACCCGGAAACTGCGAGAACTGCTTCATCATCGGCGTGGGCTGCGCCAGTGCTGACGAAGTTCCCAGAGCAACTAGTGAAGCGCACAGCCAAAGCAGCACTTTAATTCGTTTCTGCATAACTGCTCCTTCAAAGCGAGCGCCTCACCGCTGAAGACTGCCGGGACCGAGCCAGCCAATGATTAGAATCGTCAGCGGCTTACCGGCAGTGGTTCTATTTCGTGGCATTTGTTGGTCTGAATAAGCAAAGGGAATCGATGCCACGGCCAACAGGAACATTTATATGAAACTCAGGAAACTAGCCAATATTTTTTTCAAATGGCTGCTATTAGTTTTCCTTATCGCTCGGACCGGCCGTAGAGTTGTGATATATACGCTAAATCGCGGCAAAGCCTTTGCGGCTTCACGACCCATTTACCGTGTTTCAAAATCTGTATCGTGACCGGAGAGCTATGAATCGATGGACGGATTCCGCGCGAACTGTGACCTGCTCGATGGCAGAAGATCCGACTGAATGTAAACCCTTGACCTCATGCGCGCAGTGCCTTAGGCACCGATCATCAGCGTCGTGCCCACGCTATTCGGCACGAAAGCATCGG
>JAICEJ010000062.1 GCA_025924215.1 Candidatus Binatia bacterium | reverse complement strand
ATTTCCATGGCGGAAATCTCAGCTTGAGCCACCAGCTTGCCGTCGACTAACGCGCTCCCGTGCATTTTCCAGAAACTGCCGCGGCGCTTCAAACAGGTCAATTCCATTCGTAATTGGTCTCCGGGTTCCACCGGCCGTTTGAACTTCACATTATCCAGACCGGTAAGAACGAACACCTTGTTATCTTCCATGCCGCCGCGGGCGTTATGGGCGAAGATCGCGCCGACCTGAGCCATAGCTTCACAGATCAATACTCCCGGCATCACCGGGCGGTTGGGAAAATGGCCTTGGAAGAAATTCTCGTTAAAGGAGACATTCTTGATAGCGATGATCTTCTCTTCTCCATCGATTTGCAAAATCTTATCGACCAAGAGAAATGGATATCGATGGGGAAGATATTTTAGGATGTCTTTGACCTCGACCATGAGCCTACTTTTCCTTTGGTTGCCGATTCGCAAGTTGTGCCACTTGCTTCTCGAGGCGCCGCACCAGTGTCCACAGCTTAGGTAGCTGCGGCAAAAGAGTCATCACCTTCAGCCACTCGTGATGCGGCGCTACGCCAATACCGCCCGACAGCAACGCTCCCGCTGGCACAGACTGAGGCACTCCGGACTGCGGTCCGATGATCGCTCCGTCGCCGATCTCGATATGATTGACTACCCCCACTTGTCCAGCCAAAGTCACATTCTTGCCCAATCTGGTACTGCCGGCGATCCCGGCTTGCGCCGCGATCACCGAGTTTGCTCCCACGGTAACATTATGCGCAATTTGCACGAGATTATCGATTTTAGCGCCTCGCCCAATGAGTGTGCGTCCAAGAGTTGCGCGATCGATGGTTGTATTGGCGCCGATCTCGACATCGTCTTCGACCTCGACGATGCCCACCTGAGGGATCTTGATCCTATGTTCGCCGCTCCCGGCGTAGCCGAAGCCATCGCTGCCAATAACGACACCCGCGTGAAGAATGACCCTGTTGCCGAGCCGGCATCCATCGCGAACGACCACGTTGGGATGCAGCACGCAGTCGTTGCCGATCTCCACTCGATCGCCCAAAAACACCCCGGGAAGCAAAACGCTGCGATCTCCGATCAGGACGGATTTCCCTATATAGACATTGGGGTAGGCCGAGACATCGTGACCAAGCTTTGCGGTTGGATCGATATGCGCGGAAGGAGCAATTTCCCGGCGATACTCGGCACCTGGAGCAAACAGCTGAAGAATCTTTGCGAACGCCACATAGGGCTGCGCCACCTCTAAGAAACCTTGACCGGTTTGCGCTCGTTCGGAGGCCACCAGTTGGGGCGCGACGATAATCGCGCTGGCCTTGGAAGCCGAAATGAACCTGGCGTAGCGAGGGTTAGCGAGAAAGGTAATATCGCCCGTGCCGGCTTCTTCGATCGGCGAAACTCTAGAGATCTTGACGGAGTCGTCGCCGATAATTCGGCCGCCAACGTACTCAGCCAAATCGCGAAGTATTCTTTCTCGAGGCGGCACTTCTATTTATTGCGGCTGTTGAAAACTTCGATTACTTTGTTTGTGACGTCGATTCCTTGGTCGCTGTAAAGAATTTGGTTACGTTCCAAGATCAAAGTAAATTTGTCGGATTTTCCGATCTCGTTGACAATCTTTTCGAGCTCTTTGAGGATGTCTCCGGTTAATGCGCCCTCTTTCTGCCGAAGCTCCTGTTGCTGGTCAGTCATGGTTCGTTGATAATTGACGTATCGTCTCTGCAGATCAGCCTCCAAGTTGCGCCGCTCTTCCTCCTTCATTAGAGGTCCCTTCTTATCCAGATCCGCCTTGAGCCGTTCGAGCTCGGTCTTTTCTTTAAGAAGCTCAGCTTCCGCCTTTTTCACCTGCGCCTGAAAACGTTCCTTGGCCCGTTTACCGGCGTTGGAGTCCGAGATCGCGCGCTGTATGTCGATAAAGCCGATTTTGACCCGGTCTTGTGCCTCAACTGCCGGTACACATAGAAGGGTCAAAAACAAAACCAACCAATATTTCACTTACGCCTCCAGAAAATCAGAAATAGTGGACAGGGGACAAGAGTGCCAGCTAGGGCTGGGCGCCAAGGGTGAAGCCGATGATGGAAGTTTCATCATCGGATTGCTTGTTCAGCGGGAATCCAAGCTCGACACGCAAGGGACCAAACGGGGACATCCATCGCGCTCCGAAGCCAACCGATCTTCTAAGGTCAGTGATACTGAATTTATCAGATTCACCGAACGAATTCCCCATGTCGAAGAAAGCCACGCCGCGAAGCCCGAATTGCTCCATGATCGGAAACATCAGCTCGGCGCTGAGAACCATGGCGCGGTCGCCACCGACGACTTCGGTATCGGTGCAGTTACCATTACTGTCGCAATTGGCGGGTTCTCGCGGCCCCAGGCTCCGTTCCGCAAAGCCGCGGACGGAATTGATCCCACCGAGGAAGTAGCGCTCGAACAGCGGCAAATCCTTTTGGCCATTATTGCGTTCGGCTAACCCGACGCCGTATCCCAGGGATCCACCCAAGGCCAGGACATAGGCGCCGCCCCAGTTAGGATCTTTCAAAAGAGGATAATGCCAGCGACCGCTCAAATCCGATTTGATGAAACGATTATCGCCGCCCAATCCAGCAAACTTGACCGAGAAAGCGGATTTAGTTCCCTCGGTCGGGTTAAAGAAGTGATCCCGGCTATCGTAGCTGATGCTTGGGCTCATCGCGCTGGTTAACGATGTGCCTTTTTCGTCCTGAATGGTCGTTGGTGCTGTGGCCTCGATGTTGTCGATAGTCTCATGAGTCAATTCATAGCCCACGCCCCCGCGCATATAATCCCAAATTGAGGGAGGCGGATTGCTAGCCAATTGATCCGATCCAAGCGCAGGCTGCTTTCTAAGCCGGCCATAAAACGGCACGCTGAGATCCTTCAAAGGATAGCTAGTATTGATTCCGAAACCCAACTTTCTTTCATCGAAATCGTTGTATTCCCGCTCTGTGTTGAAGGCATCGACCCTTAAAGCCATGGGAGTGTCGTTAAAGTACGGCTCAGTGAACCCGACGATAAAGTCTTGGCGGCTGGAGCCGATTGCGAAACTGCCGTTAAGTCCCTGCCCGCGGCCAAACAAATTCTTTTCGGCGATACTGGCATTGAAAATAAATCCGTCCCCGCTGCTAAAACCGGCCCCCAAGGTGAATGTGCCGGTAGGCCCTTCCTTAACATCGACCAGGAGATCCACCGTGTCAGGTTGATCAGTTTTTTTTGTGGTCAGCTGGACGTCCTCAAAATAGCCGGTCCTTTGAAGCGCGTTTCGGCTCTGAGAGATTTTCGAACTGGAATAGAGCTCTTGTTCGGAAGTCAGTAACTCCCTGCGAACCACCTTATCCCTGGTTTTGGTGTTTCCCGCGACTAGAACTCGATTGAAATACACCGGCGGACCCTTAGCGATGACCAGCGCGATATCGACCTTCTTTTCACTGGCGTTGACTTTGGTGACCGGTTCGATTTGCGCGAAAGCGAACCCTTTGTTGGAGTAGAGATCGGTCAACGTGGAAATATCGTCACGCAAACGGCTGCCTCTAAAGATCTGCCCTTCGGTGATTTTCACCTGCTTCAGCATCTCTTCGCCGCCCTGAATCAAATCCCCGCCGATCTCGACCTTGCCGACACGGTATTGCGGCCCTTCGTGAACCCTGATCACCAGTTCCAGCCCATCGCGGCCGCGTAACACCACCGGCTCATCGATTTTATGATCGATGTAGCCGTGATCGATGTAATGATTACCTAAAATCGCAACATCATTGGTTAGGATGTCGCGATCCAGAACGCCGCGGTTTGTTATAAACGAAAAGAGCCACTCTTCCTTCGTGGCCATCAAGCCTTTGAGTTCGCTTTCGTTAAACGTGCGATTACCTTCGAAGCTAATTTTTTTAATCAACAGCCGATTTCCCTCGTTTATATCAAGGACCAAAACGGCCTGATTGTTAGATTCAACCGATACGGCATAATCCACCCGAGCATTCCCGTACCCCTGCTCGCCGTACAGCCTTCTGACCTTCTCGATACCCTCGGCAACCTTGCTCCGGTCGAGAACCGTTCGCGGCGTCACGCCGAGAGCGGATTCGATTTTCTCGCGCCCTACTTGTGAGGCGCCTTGTATTCTCACCTCGCGCACGTAGGGTTTCTCTTTGACTGAATAGATCAATACGTTCTCAGGGGAGAGCTGGGCTTCGACGTCATCGAAGAATCCCATCCTAAAAATCGCTTTGACATCTTGTTCGACGAGGGCGGGATCGAAATCGGCACCGGCTCGGCTTTTGATGTGAAGTCGAATACCGTCTTCTTCGACTCTCACATTGCCGGTTATCCTGACGTCTTTAAGGCTAACCTTTTCCTGCGCCCACAAGGCTGAAGTCGACGTAAGTGAAAGGACAAAAACACAACAAAGCACTGTCTGGAGAAATTCAACGATAGTGAATTGCGGTTTCATTCTGCCCGGGGCAAGACCTCTTCGGAGGGATGATACTGCTAAATTTTGTAGCAAATTTGCCTGATCTTGTAAAGCTAAATCACGGGCAGTGAGTGACCGGGAACAACTGGCCATCTCGCAACTCTAATTGCCGGCCGATCTTTTCAGCGAAGTCACGGTTGTGCGTCGCGATAATCAGCGCGACCCCGCGCTGTTCATTGAGCTGAAAGAGCAGCTCATGCACCTCCTGGCCGATGCGAAAGTCCAACGACCCGGTCGGCTCGTCGGCGAGAATCAGTTTGGGCTGGAGAATCACCGATCGCGCCACCGATACCCGCTGCTGCTCGCCTCCGGATAGTTTACCAGGGCGATGGCTCATTCGCTCTTTGAGTCCGACGGATTCGAGGAGATCCTCCGCCTGCTCCCGGGCCTGCGCCGGCGAGATCCCTTGGATCAACGCCGGCAGCATGACATTCTCGAGAGCTGAAAAATCCGGCAACAAGTAATGGAACTGAAAAACAAAACCGATTTCTCGATTGCGGAAAGCAGAGACAGCGGCCTCGTCGTCCAATGGTAACTCCTTGCCCGAATAAATGATTCGTCCGCTGGTCGGCCGGTCCAGCGTCCCGAGTATATGCAAAAGCGTGCTTTTACCGACACCGGATTCTCCGACAATCGCCAATCGCTCGGAGGTTTGCAACTCCAAGGTCAATTGACGCAGCACGACGATTTCCCTTCCTCCTTCGCTGTAGGATTTATCGATGTCGCGCGCTGACAGGAGACTACTCATAACGGATGATCTCGACCGGATCCAGTTTCGCGGCTTGCCGAGCCGGATAAATGCTGGCCAGCAAACACACAATGAATGATGCGAGGGTCACGATCATAAAATTACTGAAATAAATCCGCACCGGAACTGTGGAGATCAAGAACACATCTTTGGGCAGCTCAAAGCGGTACTGAGCGATCAATGTGCAGACCACCAGGCCAAGAAGCAGGCCCAAGGTCGTGCCGACAATGCCAATGATAAATCCCTTGAGCAAAAAGATCTTTCGGATGCTGGCTCGGGTGGCACCCATCGACATCAAAATCGCAATATCCTTCCGTTTTTCCATCACCACCATGACTAGAGTCGAAATGATGTTAAAAGCGCCGATCAGAACCATCAACAGCAACACCAAAAAGTAGACGGTCTTTTCCAACTGCAGCGCGGAAAACAGGTTCGGCCATAGCCGGGTCCAATCTTCCGTAAGATAGGGAAATCCCAACTGTAGCTGAATCCTATCGGCAATCTCACGCGATTGGTTGACGTCATCAACCCGAATCTCTATGTTGCTGACCGCATTGCCAAGCTCGAAAAATTTTTGCGCGTCGGCGAGTCCCATAAACACCAACGTCGAGTCAATTTCACTCATTCCGGTATTCAAGAGGCCCGTGACGACAAACCGGCGCACTTTTGGAATGACGCCGATGGCTGTGGGACTTCCAAGCGGAGAGACCACCTGAATCGGACTACCGACAAAGACCCCGAGCTGAGCCGCCAGCCGCTCGCCCATAATCACGCCAGGGAGCATGATGGTGCGATCTTGCACCTGAACCGGATTCTGCTGCTTGAGGCCGGCGATGCTTCCTTGTTTCATGTAGCGCTGCAAATCGACAACGGCATTGACACGGTCCGGATCGACACCACGAACAACCACTCCCGAAACCCGTGAGCCGGACGTCAACATCACTTGGCCGTAAATCGCCGGCGAGGCGGCGACTACCCCCTCTTGCTTGACCACTTGTTGAACTAGCTCTTCGTACTCCGAAAGCTGATCGCCGGACTTCAGCAAAGCGATATGCGCGTTGATCCCGAGCAAGCGATCGCGCAGTGTTTCCTCGAACCCCGTCATGACCGCCATGACCACGTTCAAAGTCATCACGCCGATCATAACGCCAAGCACGGAAATGACCGTGATCAGCGAGATGAAGGTTTCTTGTCGGCGAGCTCTCAGATACCTGAGACCGATGAAAAGCTCGTAATTCATGCTCGGATAAATTGGCTCGGGCGGGTTACCGCTGCGGACGGAGCAATGGAAATAAGATAACGTCACGGATCGAGGCCGAATTGGTGAAAAACATCACCAGCCGGTCGATTCCGATGCCTTCACCCCCGGCCGGCGGCATCCCATATTCAAGCGCGCGCAGATAATCTTCGTCAATTGGATTAGCCGTATCATCTCCCGCGGCGCGCGCCTTCATCTGTTCGACAAACCGCTGCCGCTGGTCCGCCGGATCGTTCAACTCGGAGAAGGCATTGGCCAGCTCGCGCCCGGCGATAAATAGCTCAAATCGATCCACTAACGCAGGATTGTTCTCGTTCTTGCGGGCCAGCGGAGAGACTTCAATGGGATATCCGGAAATAAATGTCGGCTGGATTATTTTCGCCTCCGCCACCTCTTCGAAAACTTCAACTAACAAAGCGCCATAAGGAGCATTGACATCTACCTGCAAACCCTGACTCGTTGCGAAGCTTTGCAACCCGCCGACAGTGGCAATTTCTTTTGTCTCAACGCTACCATAAAGCGCGATGGCATCGGCAATGGTCATTCTTCGCCAGGGCGGCTTGAGATCGATGAGGTGCTCTCCGTAAGGAATCTGAAGGCTGCCGATCACCTCATTGGCAAGCGAGACAAATAATTCTTCCGTTAGACGCATGAGATCTTCGAATGTTGCGTAGGCCTGATAAAATTCCAGCATGGTAAATTCAGGATTATGGCGCACCGAAATTCCTTCATTGCGGAAATTGCGGTTGAGCTCAAAAACTCTTTCAATACCGCCCACTAGCAGGCGCTTTAAAAACAACTCGGGGGCAATCCGCAGGAATAGTTCAAGATCGAGGGCGTTATGATGAGTGGTAAACGGACGGGCGGCGGCTCCTCCGGGAATTGCCTGCATCATTGGAGTTTCCACTTCGAGAAAATCTCGCTCCTCGAAAAACTTCCGCACTAAACGGAGGATCCGAGAGCGCGTCTCGAAGACATCCCGCACTTCGGGATTGACCATTAGATCGACATAGCGCTGTCGGTACCTCGCCTCAACATCGGCTAGACCATGCCATTTCTCCGGCAAAGGCCGGAGACATTTCGCCAGCAGTCGGAGGCTTTCAGCTTCGAGGGTCAATTCTTTTGTTTTGGTGCGAAAGAGATGGCCCGATACGCCGACTATGTCGCCGACGTCAAACGACTGGAACAAAGCATATCCTTCGTCGCCGAGACGATCTTTGCGCGCGTAGACTTGCAGCCTGCCTCTACGATCCTGAAGGTGAAAGAACGAAGCCTTGCCGAACTTACGTATGCCCATGATGCGCCCGGCCAAGACGATATCCGTTGCAACGCTCGGGAGATCTTCCTCGCTGCACTCGTTGAACTTGGATATGACTTCCGCTGTGGTGTGATTGGGTCGAAAGTCATTGGGGTAGATTTTGTGACCGGCTTCTCTGAGTTTTGCAAGCTTCTGCCGGCGCACTTCAATTTGCTCGCCGGGCTCTTCTACAAATTCTTTTTCGGACGTCGACATCGGTGTCTGTGAAACGTACTATCCGCAAACGTTGAATTCAAACGAGGCAGTCAGTAGCTCTAAATTCCGAGATTACCGCAGATCGCGCTGACTGAATGCGATTTGTTCAAGGAGTAGAAATGAAGGCCTGTAACGCCGAACTGGATCAACGCCTCGCATTGACGTGTAGCGTATTCGATTCCTAATTGAATTGCCGCATTATCGTCGTTTTCAACTTTGCTCAACGCTTGCTCCAATTGCGCTGGAATACGCGCGCAACATAAAGCGGTAAAGCGGCGGATCTGCGGAGCGGAAACGATCGGCAAAACTCCCGGAATGATCGGCACTTGGATCCCTAGTTTCCTGACATCTTCGAAATAGCGGTAATATTGATCGTTATCGAAGAACAATTGGGTGATGATCGCTTGAGCCCCAGCATCAATTTTTTCCTTCAGGTAACCCAGATCGGAGGCCCGGCTTTTAGCTCGCGGATGAATCTCGGGAAAGCCTGCCACGGCAACCGAGAAGTAGCCAAAAGAGACTGCCTCTCGAACCAGTTCCACGGCATGCTGGAAACCATCGGGATGCGGCTGCCAATTCGGCATCCCCGCCGGGGGATCCCCGCCCAAAGCCAGGACATTTTCCAAACCCTTTTCCTGCAGGTGCCTTAGGACTCCGCGAGCATCATCCTTGGACTGGCCAACCACGGTCAAATGGCACATGGTTTCGAGACCGCATTCGCGATGAATTCGATCCACAAGATCGACGGTTTTTTCGCGCGTGCTTCCGCCAGCCCCGTATGTAACAGAACAAAAAGCGGGTCTCAGCGATTTGATTAATTCGATCTCGCCGAAGAGGGCTTCCTCGCCTTTGTCTGTTTTTGGAGGAAAAAATTCAACTGAGAGTGTTAACCCGGGCTGGGCATAAAGGTCAGCTAATTTCACTAAGGAACATTCCTGATGAATACCGTAGCCGGATTGACTACTAATAACACAAGGTTATAAGAGATCACAACCGGGATCGGGATGGCGAGGGGAAAGGGAGAGTTTCAGGAGCCGGTTGCCTTGCGGCGCGCGTCGATGGGATCGCACCCGGAACCGCCCTGACCTGTAATTAGAGGCCGGAGATCTTCTGTATGTTTTAACCACGCCTCTTTGATGTTCTCGGCAACCTCATACAACTCCAGGGTCTCTTTTAAAATCTGCTTGCGCCGCGCGAAATGACCTCCCATGATTGGGTGCCGGGCATGCGCCCGGTCCAACGGCCGTCCCTGGTATTCTACACTGGCTCCTAGGAAACTGGCCGCGAGTTGGTACTCCATGTCCTTGATGCGATTCTTGTCGGCTTTGCGGAAGAAAAAGCCGATCATGCGATCGGCAAAAACCCGATCAATAAATGTGTTAATGATTTCCCTGAGTTTGAGCTCGCCGCCCAGCTGGTCAAAATGACTGTCCATGTGTGAATGTTTGATTGTAAGATTGGCGCTGCCGGCGTGTACTTACATCATACCCAGCTGCAGACGCGCCGCCTCAGACATTTTGCTCGGATCCCACGGCGGATCCCAGACCAAGTCAATTTTGACGTCACTCACCCCAGAAACAGCTTTGACCTTCTCTTCAATTTCGGCTGGCATAGATTGGGCGGCGGGACAGTGAGGCGAAGTCAGAGTCATGGTGATTGTTACCGCACCACCCTCTTCAACGTTGACGTTATAAATTAGCCCCAACTCATAAATATTAACAGGAATCTCGGGGTCGAAACAGGTTCTTAGTGCCTCCAAGACTTGGGCTTCAATAACCAGCTCGTTGATACTTTCCATAGTTCACTCCGAAATATGCTACGACAGCTACTTATTCCATTCCCAGTTGCAGCTTCGCAGCTGCAGAGATCCGGCTTTGGTTCCAAGGCGGATCCCAGACTAACTCGACGTCGGCTTCCCGTACGCCTGGAACGGCGAGCAACTTGGCCGCGATATCTCGCTTCAAAACCTCTCCCATCCCACATCCGCGAGCAGTGAGAGTAAATCGAACGGTCGCCCGAAAACCATCTTCGGCAGGTGTCACCGCACAGTCATAAATTAGCCCCAGCTCGACGATATTGACGGGAATCTCGGGGTCAAAGCAAGATCTTAACTGTTCCCAGACGCGCCTCTCGACTGCTTCGATATTATTCGCCAAAGAAGCCTGGCCGGATTGCCCATCGAATATCGGCGTCATACCGATGGCATCAGCATCTTTTCCCTCGAGACGCACCATGTAACCGCGGTCGGTCATGACGGTATAACTGCCGCCCAGCGACTGAGTTAGCCAGACTGTGCTACCGGAAGCCAACGTCAACTTTTCTCCGCTTGGAATCATCAGCACAACACAATCGCGCTTCACGATCACAGGTTGTTCAGGTTGCATGCCATCGCCCTCCTACGCCAACTGGCATCACTCTGTTGAAGCAACCTTGTCGGTGCCCTTCAACGCCGCATTGACGGTATGCCAAGCCAAACTGGCGCACTTCACTCTCGCCGGAAATTTGCAGACTCCCGATAAAATTTTTAGTTTACCGAGACGTTCGAGCTCGGTCTCCTCGACACCTATCTCACCCGTAAGCATCTTGTGGACACTTTCAAAAACTCTTTCGGCTTCAGCCTCCGACTTGCCTTTCAGCTCTGTAGTCATCATTGAAGCCGACGCCTTTGAAATGGCACACCCCGATCCCTTGAAGCTGATGTCCCGAATCACTCCGTCTGCCAAATTAACATAGACTGTTACATGATCGCCGCACAGAGGATTGTAGCCCTCGGATTGACGGTTGGCATCCACTATTTCACGGAAGTTGCGTGGACTCTTGTTGTGATCCAAGATCACTTCTTGGTAGAGCTCATCTAGTTCTGACATTAGCTAAATACCTTTAACACCCGATGAATTCCTTGCACCAGAGCGTCGACGTCCTCTCGATTGTTGTAGAGCGCAAAGGACGCGCGTGCTGTGGCCGGCACTCCGAATCGCTGCATCACAGGCATGGCGCAATGATGTCCGGCTCGTATGGCCACTCCTTCTTGGTCGAGAATGGTGCCGACGTCGTGCGCATGGATATGATCAAAAACAAATGACAGAACGCTGGCCTTGTCTTGCGCTGTGCCGATTATCCTGATCGTCTCAAAGGCCGACAGAGCATTGGTTGCGTAAGCCAATAGGTCGTGTTCGTGCGCACACACCTCTTCCCAGTTCAAGCCGTTCAAGTAGTCGATCGCCGCTCCCAATCCTATACCGCCTGCGATGTTGGGCGTTCCGGCTTCAAACTTATAGGGTAGCACATTGTAGTGAGTCTTTTCGAAAGTCACCAAGCTGATCATATCCCCGCCACCCTGATAAGGCGGCATAGCATCTAACAGCTCGGCCTTTCCATAAAGCACTCCGACGCCGGTAGGTCCGAAAAGCTTATGGCCCGAGAAAGCGTAAAAATCACAGCCGATATCCTGAACATCCACTTTGAAATGTGGCACCGCTTGCGCGCCATCCAATAACACTGGGATGGCTCGCTCATGCGCCAGCCGAACGGCTTCTTTCACAGGCACGATGCTTCCCAGAGCATTCGAGACATGTGTGAGCGATACTAGTTTAGTGCTCTCGTTTAATAGACGGCGATATTCGTCGAGAACAAACTCGCCATCATGATTGATCGGGACGACACGTAGGCGCGCACCGATCTGGCCGCATAAGATTTGCCAGGGGACGATATTGGAATGATGCTCCATGGCTGAGATGACGATTTCATCGCCAGCTTTTAGAAAGCTTCTTCCGTAGCTTTGCGCCACCAGATTGATGGCTTCCGTGGTCCCTCGCACGAAAATGATCTCGTTCCCGCGTTCAGCGTTGATAAACTGACGGATCTTTTCTCGCGCCGCCTCATAATTTGCGGTTGCCCGCTCGCTAAGATAATGCACGCCACGATGAATGTTGGAGTTTTCCGACTTGTAGTATCGGTTCAGGGCGTCAATGACGACCTGCGGCTTTTGACTGGTGGCGCCGTTATCGAGATAAACCAATGGCTTGCCATGAACCCGCTCTTTGAGGATCGGAAAATCTCGTCGAATTTTATCGACGTTGAAACTCTCAGTGCCCGACTGCGGCAATCGTTTTTCCCGAGCAGCTTTCATATTCTTAGCTTTGGCTCCGTTTAAACTTTGTAAGCATATAATCATCCAACCGTGCCCGAAGCGGTGCGATGCGCACTCGCCCGACGAGATCACTGGCGAACGCGTAGCTCAGAAGACTCTGGGCCTCGGCTCTATCCAGGCCGCGGGACCTAAGATAAAAAAGCGCATCTTTGTCGAGTTGGCCAATTGTAGAGCCGTGGCTGCACTTCACATCATCGGCGTGAATTTCCAGCTGCGGCTTGGTGTTTACTACCGCATGTTCTGAGAGTAGCAAGTTCTTATTGGTCTGCCGAGCGTCCGTTTTCTGAGCGTCTTTATGCACGAGAATCTTGCCGTTGAACACCGCGTGGGCGGCACCGCTGAGAATTCCCTTATACAGTTCCTGACTAGTTGCATGCGGCTTGGCATGTTCAATTTCGGTGTGATTGTCGACATGCTGTTTGTCAGCGAGCAGGTAAAGACCGTTCAACACACATTCGGATCCTTCCCCGTTAAGCAGCACATGAATATCGTTGCGGATGAGTGCACCGTTGAGAGTCACCGAATGAGCCGTAAAGCTGCAATCGCGGCCGACATCCGCCTCCAGAGCGGCGATGAGATATCCGGAGCTCGATTCATTTTGCAGACGGTAATGATCGATGACCGACCCGGCTCCACCAACAACCTCCGTGACGACATTAGTTAGAGTCGGCTGGTCGCCCAGACCGATGTAGGCTTCGACGATACGCGCTTGGCTTCCTGCTTCGAAAACAATCAAATTCCGTGGGTGCGACATGACCGGATTGCCGCTTCCGAACGAACAGAAAACCAGATAGATCGGTTCGTCCAGCGCAAGGCCTTTTGGAATCGATATGAACGCGCCTTCTGCGGCAAACGCCGTATTCAAAGCAACGAAAGGTCGCTCGCGAGACACCGCGTTTTGCGTTAGATGAGTCCTGAGAGGTGAATCATTTGCGGTCAATACGGCTGAAAGTTTTTTTGCCTGTACGCCTGCCGGCAGCTCGCGAATGGATGAAAATTGCGGGCAAAAGACACCATTTACGAAGACGATTCGATTGTATGCCGGGTCGGTGAAGGACGGGCCATAGAGATCTTCCTCCCGCAACAGTTTGGCTTCTCCGTTAGCTGCCGCGAAATTAGTCGAGGCGATGGGCTCGACGCTGGTATAGCGCCAGTCTTCATGACGTGTGGTCGGAAGTCCCAATTGAACGAAGCTGTCAATCGCTGTTCGTCGTAAGTCCTTCAACCATTCGGGCGTTGTCGCGGATTTCTGTTGAAACCGCTCAAAGGCAGAAAGGAATTGCTGGGTGCGGGAATTGACCATCACCTGATTTCTCTAACCGTTTATTGCGCAGCCGCCGCTTCGGCCTTAATCCAGTCGTAGCCTTTAACTTCGAGCTCAAGCGCTAGTTCCTTAGTGCCGGATTTGACGATTCTTCCGTCGTAGAGAACGTGAATATAATCTGGCACGATGTAGTTCAACAAACGTTGATAATGCGTGATCACGATCATCGCACGGTCTTTTTTTCGTAACGCATTGACCCCGCCGGCGACGATCCGCAGCGCGTCGATGTCGAGTCCGGAATCGGTTTCGTCGAGAATTGCCAGCTTCGGGTCCATTACGGCCATTTGCAGAATCTCGTTGCGTTTTTTCTCACCGCCGGAGAATCCTTCATTCAGAGGCCGATTAAGCAGAGCTTGATCCATCTCGACCAATTTCATTTTGTCTTTGATTAACGAAAGAAACTCTATTGCATCTAATTCATCTAGCCCTTGATGCTTGCGTACGGCATTCAAAGCAGCTTTAAGAAAATAAGTGGTGCTGACTCCAGGGATCTCTACGGGGTATTGAAAGGCCAGAAAAATTCCCGCGCGCGCTCTTTCCTCCGGGCTCATCTCCAACAGATTTTTGCCGTTGTAAAGAATCTCACCATCCGTGACTCGATAGTTTTCCCGTCCCGAGAGCACGTGAGCCAGCGTGCTCTTGCCTGAGCCATTCGGTCCCATAATTCCGTGCACTTCACCGGCGCCGACGGTCAGATTGATTCCGCGAAGAATTTCCTGCTCGCCAACCGTGGCCCTGAGATTCTTGATTTCCAACATTGAATTCCTTCCAAGCCCAATCAGCCAACTCTCTGGATGGCTGCTTTTTCCAAGCGCTCCTTGAGGCCGTGCCTGTCGGCGATCTCGCGAATCGAAACTCCGCCAAGAAACTTAGCCAGTATCGCCTGGGCTTCTTCCCAAATCGATTTTTGCGAGCACACCGAACAATACGAGCAGTAGTCAGCGCCCTTTTCCAGGCATTCCATCAGGACTAAGGGTCTCTCAACAACTTCGTAGACATCTTTGATACTGATTGTGTTCGGCGCTTTCGCCAGCGTGAAGCCGCCCTTGGATCCGATGTGCGAAGAGACCAGTCCCCCAGCGACGAGATCCTTCATGATCTTTGAAAGATAGAAAGACGGGATATCCTGGCTCTTTTCGATATCTGCCCGGCTGACGATCTTGCCGGAAGGCTGCCCCGCTAGATAGGCGAGGGCGCGAACCGCGTAATCCACGCGTCGCCCGACGTTCATCAACGAACTGCGTTCGCTTCTCGCCCTGGCTTTCTTCATGTGCTATCTGAATATAGACTCCTTAGGTCTTTTATGTCAAGGTAGCGCACTCGTTGATCTGTTCTGTGAGTGACACGCTTCCGCCCACCCCACCGCTATGCTATGAGATTTCATTAGAACTTATGTCGATCCTTAAAGTTGCGCGCCTCGGCCATCCGGTTTTACGCAAAGTAGCCGAACCGGTTTCGGAAAAAGAACTCCGGTCCGAGACCACTCGTCAATTTGTCAGTGATATGATCGAAACCATGAAAGAATACGACGGCGTCGGTCTGGCCGCCGATCAGGTTCATGTCTCGAAACAGATCGCCGTCCTCGAAGTCGCCGACAACCCGCGTTACCCCGGAAAACCTCTGGTGCCGTTGACCGTCCTTATCAATCCGATCATCACACCGCTCACGGAAGAGTTTGAAGACGATTGGGAAGGTTGTCTCAGCATTCCTGATATGCGAGGTAAAGTGCCGCGCTACAAATCCATCAGGGTCCAAAGCTTGGACCCTACCGGCGCGCCCTTGGATTTTGTCGCCAGCGGCTTTCATGCCCGCGT